>JAJUGZ010000042.1 GCA_029265715.1 Bacteroidota bacterium | reverse complement strand
ATTTATAATCAATCCTTTTATCAGTAGTTTAAATGTTTCCATTGTATTATATGTGTAATTTTTATTTCCCTATTTGTCCGATTTTGGACTGTAAGCCCTGATAAAAGCGTTATTTCTCCTCCTTTTCAGAAAGGAGGAGAAATAACAAAAACCAAGGATTCTGGTAGCTCGCAGCTTAAATCTTGCGTTTGTATTTACAACTTTGATCTATCAACTCACTACTCTTATCTTATTCATCTTCCTTTTTGTTGATATGGAACTCGTCGGCAAACACCAGCTTGGTCTGCCCTTTCACATCGGGCTTTTCGTATTCAAGTACAATCACGTCGAACGGCCTTTTCTTGATGTCGGACGAAATATCAAAATAACCGGTTGCCACAAAATGACTGTCGTCCGGGAAACGGATGTCGCGCACCGGGGCCTCCTGGTTCCGCGAACCTTTCTGGGCCACAGTTGTGCTGATAACTCCGGAATAAGGCTGCGGCAGGTCTTCGCTGATAATTTTGATCTCGAACGTATTGCTGAACTGATCGTACTTATAGCCCGTAATCTCAACCTTGATCTGGACAGCTTTGCCAGCGCGGCGCACTATTTCAAGCTTTACTTTCCGTTCGGGGACTAATTGAATAAAATCGGTCTCGACCACCGGCGACAGGCACACATCGGTATTGCTGATCCGGAGTGAATGTTGCTGATAACGGGCCAGCATCAGTTTTACAAACGGAAAATATCGGTTCTTCGGACTGATAGACAAATCGGCATACCACAATTTCCGCTCGGCATCAAAATGAACCGGATATCCGATCACGTTGGCCTTCTGGCCATCGGTTAACGGGTAGGCCAGTCCATTTTCGACTTTGGCATGCCAACGGAACAACAAGGCATCCGGATACATGTCGGTTCCTCCCGGAAGCGGGAAAATCGGGTCAGTCCCCCACTGGGTGTACATCGCCGGATCGTTGTTGTTCGGGTTGGTCGCCGTAGCCGCCTGCGGATGAATAACCACGCCAAGCATCTCCCCTTCTCCCGACGAAAACCACGGGCGTTTCAGGTAAACACGCAGGCCCCCGCCCTCGCGAATGTGGGTCAGCGAATCTTTTTCGGCGCTTTTCAGCCAGTTGAAAGTCGGGATAACATACTCCACTTCGGGTTTAAACGGCCGGGCCGAACTGAGCACATTCACTTTTGTCGGGCCGCCCACCCTCGTAAAATCGAGGTTTTCGGGCATAACCAAACTCCCTTCCGCGTTTTTCTGCTTGAAGTATTCGGCGTAGCGCGACGTGGCAATCGGCAAATATTCTACAAACCGGTGGCGCGTATCGTCGAACGGGTGCATCAGACCAAACGCTTTCAAAACATACGCCTGTGAGAATTTCGGCAACAAAGCCATGGTGCGCAGGTTCGAAGGCTGCTGGTCGAGACCCTGCGCAGTAGCGCGCTGTACGCCTCCGGTTTTCTGAACAGCCCCCATTCGTGCCTGCGTAACCGATGTAGCCGATTTTACGCGCATGTTGGTTGTGTTCTTTTCCAGAAAGACCGTGTTCACCACCTTAAACTCCGGATTTTTAGGGGGCGTGTACCCAATGTATTTCATCGATTCGTTGTACCTAACTGCGATCGGACCGAGCAGTTTCCGGGCCGGGACTTCCACGGGAACCGGTTTCAGCGGGTCGTCGTCCAAATCTTTCCACGTGGCTTCCAGTTCAACCTTTTCAGTACTTTGCCCGTGTACCTTGATTTTCATTTTCACCCAGGCCGGCGTGTCGTCATATCCCCTTTCCGGGGCCAGGTCTTGAAGCACCGGTTCGGCAAACGGTTGTTGCAAGGCATGAACCAGTTCCAGCTCACGCGAAGGACTGGTCATCCAGTGCTTGCCTTCGTTCAGGTGCGAACGGATGGCACCAAAGTTTCGTTCTTTACTGAGGTGCCCCCAGATTCCGGAAAGCTGGCTCAGGTCTTCTTCGCGCCAAAAACTGGAATACCTCAGTTTAGCCCGGTGCCCTTTGGGCAGCCAAAACGTCAGCGTTCGGGCGCTTTCGTTCCATTTGGCATCGATCGGCCCTTCTTCAAGCCTGAACAACACCGGTTTCGGATTTAACCAGGCCTCCTGTTTTTCCTTTTCGCCAGCTCCGGAATTTAACCGGGCATACCCGATCAGTTGCGGTTTGAAAACCTGCGTGTGGGTTTCCGAAGCATCGTCGGCCAAAAAGAAAGCAACGCCGGCTGCAGCCGGATCGGGCAAATAATGAATCCCGATTTCGTCCACCTTGTACACTTTGTCCTGAGGTTCACCCGCACCCGGAGGCGTTTCGCGGTTAATAATCAGGTCGTAGATCAGCCGGGCGACTTCCGGATCGTTGCGAAAAGCAGCATCGAAACAGCCATGCCGTTCGGCGGTCAGCTGACTGTTTTGTGGGGGCAGAAAGATCCGCTGCGACAGTTTGTCGTTTTCGGCCACATTGGGCTCGGCATAATTGCTCACCGGCACATCGAAATTGCTCTTGATAACCAGGCGTTCGATGTCCTCGCCTACTTTCATCCGGTTTGCCTGCAACACGACGGGCGTGGCAACAGGCTCGTAACGCCGGTAGGTAAAATTGCGGACCAGGGCTTCGTCGGGATTATCCGGCGCACTTTCCAGCGCCACGCTGTTTCCGGCCAGATCGACCGTGCGCATGCGGATGTTGTATGATTTGCCATAGCGAAGTACCGGCAGTGTTCCCGGAACCGTTTTGCTTTTCACATGAATCCGAACGCCGGACGCCGGATTGTAGGCATATTTATTTTCTTCGGCCGTACGGTCGGTGTTCACGTAATCTTTGCCATCGGCATCTGTCGCTTCGTTGATGGCAAAACCGGGACGCTCGACGGCTAAACTCCAGCCCGTCCACCGGGCAATGACCCCGCTTACAAACACATCTTCGTCGTTGTTTTCGTCCTGGGTCGTCGCAACCTGGCAATAACCTTCATCCGGAGTGATGCCACTAACCGGATAAGGCGTCTGGTTTTCGTCGTAGCAAACCACCTCATCTTGCTTAAAATGCAACGAGTACCATTTCTCCGGACGGTCGGCGTAGGCCACATCCATCCGGTATCCCTGAACCAGGTCGTCGGCATACAACACATCAGTTTCGGTTTCAGGCATGATAATTTTTACCTGCGCCAAACCTGCTGAAACCCCCATCATCTGAAAATTCTGAATCTTCCTGGGCTCCGGAACAGCGCTCACCGAAACCAAGCGTTCGTTTAGTTTGACCGCCAACTTGAATTTGGCATGCAGGTATTCGTCTATGTCGTTTTTTACAATGGCAATACCAGCCGAGCGAATAACCGGCAAACCTTCGCTTTGGGTCCCTTCAGCATGAACTGCTTCATCGTCTTCATCATCAACGACTTCATCGTCGGCATCCATGCGGCCAAACACCGATTTTAACTGGATGGTTTGGTTGGCAACAGCGTGCACCTGTTTATCGGCATGATTAATGGTTTGCAAAGCCACGCCGTCGGTATCAATCTGGGTTACCGAGAACTCGCCGTTGTTCAGTCTAACGAACCCGTTTTTCACATCGCTCCCCGGTTTCTCTCGGGCATAAAAACCTCCGGAGGTGATCCGGTAGGCCGTTGTGTTGACTGATATTTCGGTTTCGGTGGCAAACTCCAGCCCAAACGGATACGCAGCCACAGTCCCTTCGGCTGGCAGCGAAGGATCAAACGGGACCAGCATGTCGATCACCACGCCCACTTTGCGCTGTACCTGCGGGTGGTCGCCCAGCTGAGCCATAATATCATGAAACTCAAATTCAGGAATTTCCGGGGCCTTGAACACAGGCTTCTTTTCCAGTTCAACACGGTGAAAATCGCGAAAACGGGCAAACTGAAATTCCGGCTCTTTGCTTTTCTGTTTTAGTTCGCTAAAGTTTTTGGCCCGCATCAACTGTACCATATCCTGAGCCGAACGTTGTGCCGCAGCTCTTCTGATCACGTTTTGCGGGGTCACATCCAGCCGTTTAAACTCGCTCCTGACGGTTGCTTTCCGCGCATCGGGGGCCGCGGCGCTGCGAACGGTAGTTACCACGTCAGGGTCGATCGTATACTTCCCGGCCGACTGCCACACCCGGTTCTGAAGTATCACTTCCGGCTTAACAAACCGGGTCGGGCTGTTGATCCCAAACTCGCTGTAAGCCCCTATAATCGAGTCATTGAGCGCCGCCACAGGGTAGGCATGGATCAGTTTTCGGCTGTTGTCTTCCACAATAAAAGCCGACACATTCATTTTGTCGTACAACATCGTTTCCCAGACCGTTGGGTCAATCGCGCCCAGCTCTGCCTGAGCATCGACCACCAGCGAATTGTTAAAACGCACTTTAAAACCCTGTGCATTTTTAATCTTGGCGGCCCAGCCTTTTATCTCGGGGAACTGTCCGAGTTTGGCCTTAGACGTATGCGACAACTGAATGGCGCAGTGCATCGATATCCGGAGATATTCGGTTCCTTCTTTGGTAATTTTCCCGTTTGGTAATGCGGTATATATAAATGTCTGTTTCATCTTTTTTCAGATTTGAGTTGGTTATGAAGCGAATGCGTTGCAATATTCCAGCCAGTGGTCTTGCTTGTAGGTTTGCTCAAAGGTCGGGTCGGCATCGTTGCCTGCCAGCGTACGGCTGACGGTTACCTTCACTTTTTTACTGAAGAAGAGCACTTCCACTTTCACGGTCAGGGTAGCCGAACCGACCAAACGGCCTCCTCGGTAAAGCATAACCCCGTTCACCTCGCCTTTTTCAGCGCCGCTCTCATAAGTCATTTCCAGGTAGAATTCGAGCGTAACTTTGATCAGTCCGATAATCGACAGCCGTCCGGTCATCCGGAGATAAGCGGTAAGCATGTAGGAAGCATGCCCCGATTGGGTAAGCACCATGCCATAATAAATGCCACCCATCACGCTGACCGATCCGCTGGCAACCCCCACGTTGAGCGAAACGCCGGCGCCAAATTCAAACGCTGCATCTAAGCGCGTCAGCCCGTTCATGGTTGTTTCGAGGGCAAAGAAGCCTCCGCCGCCAAAACACGAAACCATCAGCTTAAACGGGTTCTCGCGGGTGCAAAAGTTAAAACCCAGTTTCAACGGGTCGCGGTTCAGCGGCAATGTCAGTTTCGTGCCCAGCATCATGTTCGACAAGGCAAAAATACCAACCTCGAGGTTCGGAACCGGAAAATTGTACCCGGCCTCAATTCCGGAGCCGGTAATATTTATGAACGGACCAGACGAAAACTGGTCGGATTTTACAACCTTCTGCAGGCTATTGACAAACGACAAATCGCCAATCAGCCGGATTGGGACTTCCGAAAATTTCACGTCCACATCGGGCTTGCTCCCCATTCCGGCTTTAAACGCAATTTTCTTAAAATTAAGCTGAATGGTTTTGGCAATGGTAATGGCAAACTCGTTGATCGAGGCATTGACATCAAACTTTGGCGCATTGTTCAGGTCGAGCGTTTTGGTCATGATGCTGTCGATCGACACGTTTAGTTGTTTTTGGGCGCTGTTTGTATTAGCAATGCCAAAAATACCTGCCACCGAATAATCGTTTTTCGTTTTCGGTTTCCAGTGGTATTCCACCACAATCTCGTTACCTTTTATCTGGAATTTTACATTGGGTATCTCCGGAATCGCTTCCAAAACCTTATCGGCAACCTGTGTTGCCAATGTTTTGATCAGCCCCTGCACATCGAACAACTGGTTGGCCAGTCCCAGCCCGCCAATAATGCCGATAATCTCTATATCGCTGAACCCTTTCTGGTCCAGTGCCCTGACCACTTTCAGCATCTGGTCAACGGCCTGGTCGACTTCCGGGGTAATAGTTATCCCGGCATCTTTCAACTTATTTTTCAGCGCTTGGGCATTACCAACAAAACCAACAACACTTTCCAGTTCAACTCCCTTTTCCTGAATTTGTTTCCCGACAATAACAGCTGCATCCAGGGCCTTAACTGCATCACCTTCTATTTCGATTCCGTAGTTAGCGAAAGCCTGGGCCAGCTTTTGAATGTCCTGCAAAGCACCTACAATGTCGGTTTCGTTCAGCAAACTGCCGATAACCTCGATCAGCAGGTTCAGTTTTTTCACCTCGTTGTCGATGCGGGCCAGGATGGAAAGCAATTCTTGCTGAAGGTCCTCGATCTGCGAACGGATATTTTCGATAGCGCTTCGGATCTTGTTCATGGCCGACGACAGATCGACTTCGCCAACCAGCAGGTCGATGAAATTGATAACCCCAAATAACTTGGGCATCAACTTATCGGCCATTTTGAATACATCATTAACTTTCAGCACGACTCTTTCCAACTCTTCTATCTTGTTCCCGACCAGCCCTGTCAGTTTCGACAGCCCGTTGATGTTCATGTTCGGGGCCAGGAACCCGCCGCCTTTCTCGGTATTGTCGAATACCAGTTTTGGTTTTTCATCGTCGATCAGTTCGGCAAATACCATCGACAGGTTGCTGTCGTCGATCAGTTTAATCCGAACCGGTTTGCGAGTGCCTGTCAGTTCTTCGATTTGACGGATATATACCGCCGATTCCAGAATTTCAGGATAAAACGTGCACCCGCTCTCGTTTCGGGCGTAATTACGCGCCTTGAAAATAATGCCAGCCGTTTCGAAGGTCGTATCGCCCGGCACCAGGCTGCGGGCAAAAGCCACCGGTCGGGCCGGGGCTTTTGAAGTATAATAATCCCATCCGTTATTCTCGTAATAACTTACAACCTCTGCGGCATCCGGAGTCGTTGCCGGGATCCAGCTCATCGGAATTTCCATCCGGACCGTTTTCCCCGAAGCATCGTCCACGTCTGTCCTGAAATAAAATGGTTTCCCGGAGCCATCGGGCATATTCAGCTCTTTACTAATAAAGCTGGTCTCGTTCGGAATGCCTTTCGAAAATACTTCTGCTTCCAAATCTTTGATTTCAACACGCTGAAACGGGAACGGGATAAAGTCGTTGCTCCCCTGCTGTCTGCCGTAGAAAAGTTCGGGTTGTTTAACGATGATAAACTCGCGCTGGATAAGCACAGCTGTATTCACATTGTTGATGGTCCGGATGCGGCGTTCGGCAATCACAACCAGCAAGGCTTTGTGCCCAAACGGAAACAGGTTCCCACGCTCAACGATTTTGATGTAATGGTCGCGCCCCATCGTAGCACGTTGAAGCCAGGCTTTTACCGAAAGCAGCTCGACATCTTCCGGAATATTCAGTTTAAAGTCGATCCAGCTTCCCATGGCCGAAAGCATCAGTTTATCTGCTTTTACCGGGCGCGGAGTATATTTCCGCTTGGTATTTTCCTGAACCAGATCGAGGTAGTTCGAAGTCAGATGCACCAATTGATGGGCATGGCGCGGTGTTGGCAAACTGTAGAAATACGGATCGACTGCCGGAATATCGTTGGTCTTTTTGTAATCGGCATCGGCCCATTGGGACCAGATAACGCGGACTGTTTTTAACTGGTTCAGCACATCTTCGTCGATCTCGCCGCTGGCTAATTTTACACCCATCCGGGTATGCCAAAGTTCAAACAGGCTACCTTTGGGCAGAGCAAGGGCCGGCGGCATTTTCAGCAACGTTGGCGATACAATCCCTTTATATCTTGGCGAAGGGCTCGTCCCGATAACCACATTCCGATAATAATTAATGTTTGAGGACTGAAGTTTTGAAACCGTAGTTGCCGGCGCAACAGTTTTTCTGGTCGATTGGGTTGCTGAGGCCGTGGAGTTTAGCGCACCAGGAGTAACCGTCTCGTCGTCGGTGCCCACCAGCCCGACCTCTGAAGGGTTGTATGTACCTGCGGCATCGCGCAATTCGCTAAGGTGTTGAAACCCGGCAAACTGGTTGGGTGATATTTGCAAATAGGTCGGCGCTTCGATAACCGTTTCGTATTTCGCAGGTTCTTTCATCACGAACAGCCGCTTCATGCTTCCCTGTAAGGCTGCTGTATTCACGGTTTCGACCACCGGAGCGGCCAATAAACCGTTAAACTGGTCATCAGACAGCGCCATCACTCCCGGGCCTTTAGGCGTGGTAGCCATCGTAACTTTTACTTCCTGAACCGATTGCGGCTTTTGTATGGTTGAAATAGCAGCTTTTTTCGAATCGACCATCTTAACCTGACGAGCCTGGTAAGTTACATTCGGCTTACCGATTCTTGTTCCGGCAGTTGGGGCACTCCGGGCAAAAACCATTGAGCTGGCGGCCAGTTGGGTATTTATTAGACTCATCCCCGACACTTGATTGAACCAGCGGGCCCGATAATTTACCTGAAGATCGAAATTGCTCCAGTTTAACAGGTTTTCCAGAGTAACCGGAATAGGATCGTACCCGGCCGGCACCTTGTAGACCAAACGGCTGCTACCGGCCCGCATAAATTTAACGGGCGCATGTAAGTTCGAGATCGGCTCGCTGCCCCGGTTTAGAGACGGGGATGATCCGGAAGAGCCAATGTCTCGCATCACTTCTTCGCGGGTATGCTGCGATGGGAAATGGATCAGCAAGAAAGCAGGTTCCTTATTGTCATCAATTTTCAGAAGGTTATCTTCGAGTACAAAATTGACGAACTCAAACTGCAGGTTGATAAAATCCTCAGGCCTTATCACGTTAAACATGATCGGTTGGTCAACCTTAAATTTCACTTTTACCGGTTCCTGGTTCACATAAATCCAGGTTGCTTTGTCGTCATCGTCGGGCGCTGTTTCAACAATCTTGCCCGGGGTCAAAACCTCGCCCGGTTTTATGGTACGCGGTTTCACTTTTACCGGGTTTTGAGGCGAGACAGTCACAACGGGAGGATCGGCATATCCAACCGGCACCGATTGTCCGCCCGGCACATGAATACGGGTCCCGGCCACCAGCGCTTTACAATCGAGCCAATTAACTTTATTCCCGTTTCCGGATAGTACAAATTGTTGCTCATTCGAACCAATTAACGCAAAAGCAGCCCCGCCGGCACCAATCCATTGGGGCTCGTCGCCCAGATCTGCCGTATAAATAAACGGAGAACCATCGCCATGATATTCCTTGTAAAATCGGCTTCTGAAAAGGCCAAGCCTATTGTCGCCATTATGCTGAAGTAAAAAATGAGAACGGGCACCTGCCCCCGTATTGTCATAAGCTAAAAGGCTCCGTTGATATTTGTTGTCCAAACCGGATAAAACAAGACCGGTGTAGCTAAACGGGTACAGCGGGTTACTAAACACGCGCCTGCGCCGATATGTAAGCGCTTCAAAGGCTTGCAAGTTCCCTACCGGGTTCTGCAATGTAATACAACTGGCCTTTTGAATATTCGAATTCAACAGGCTGTGCTGATCTGTTAACCTGTAAAGGCATAATTCTGCTTTTTCAAATTTCTCCGGATACCCGAACAAAACGAGCTCGGTTTTTCCCTCCGGGGTCATTTTTACATGCCAGTCAGCCCCAACCTGTAAGGTAAGAGGGCCGGTTATTTCCAGTTTATCCTGATCGTCTAAAGCATACATCAGATCGCGACGTGAAAACCCGGACACCCGGCTTTCGCCCTTTAGCCAATCGATAAACGGAATGTCCCCCGAAGCATTCAAACCAGGAAAGTCAATGTCGAGTCGCCACCGGCCCGATTGTACCCGAACAAAAGCATTAAAATCGGCCGATATATCCGTTCCGGGATAAATAGCGCCCCGAAGTTCGATCCGAAAGCCTTCCTGACTTTCTTCGAAATTTACCCGGGGAGAACCTTCGAACAGAGCGGGCAACACATCCCAGGCCGGCTTCCCGTCGTAGAAAAACAAAACGCCATTGTCTTTTTGCTGAAAGGTAAATGAGGTATTCAGTGTTTTTCCAAGTGCGCTGATCCCGGGAGCAACGCCCAACATCAAAGCAGACATTTGTTTTAGCGCCGTTCGCCGGCTCGAAGAAAATTCCTGTGTTTTTTCAACATTGAAAGGATTCCTGAATCTTTGTACATCCAGGAATTTGAACTTGGGTGATTGGTCCATATCCGATTTTTTAGTGTCGGTTAATTAAATTAAAAGCAAAACAACCTTACTTCCGAATAAATTTGCCCTCAAAGAGTATGGTCAAACCAGTTTGTAAGTTACAGTGAATTATGACAAAAGTCAATTGTCAGAAGAAACAGGGAGGCAAAACAAGAAAATATAAGTTTGTAGAAACAATAAAATCAGTCAGATATTATGCAACGAAGCTGTCTCAAATGTTCTTTAAAGCTTCTGAGAATTGAATATTCGAAAAACTGTTCGGGTAGGTAGGTGTACTAACAAAACGAGGGTGTCTCGGACTTTTGAGACACCCTCGTTGCATATTTTCCGAAGATTAAAGTAGAATTTACGCCATAGGAGAATTACTTTGATAAATCTTCAAATTCGATGTCGGTGTAATGTTTTTGATAGGCTTCGTTCGGACTGCCAACCACCTCTTCATACAGATCGCTTTCTTGTTCAGCTTCTTCCGATTCATAATTCTGGAATGGCTGATTGGAATGAATGTATTCAACAATCTCCCGAAGACCTTCTGCAAACTTTTCAAAATCTTCTTTATAAAGAAAAATTTTATGCTTCTCGAAGTGGTATTTACCTTCCTGATCAAAACGCTTTTTACTTTCGGTAATCGTAAGATAATACTCGTCCTTCCGGGTTGCTTTTACATCAAAAAAATAAGTGCGTTTACCTGCCCTTACAGCCTTTGAATAAATTTCTTCCCTGAATTTACCGTCAACTTCATTCAATTCGTCGTTTTTTTCAAAGCCTTCCATCTTTCTAATTTTAAATTGTTTCCATAAATAGGTTATCAAAAATAGAAAAATTCCGTTACAATTCTTAAAAAGTGTTAATAAACAGTATTACATAATCTAAGAAAATCGAACAACTGATATTCTCAGGGTTTGTAATATTTCAAGGCTTCAGGCATTAAGGCATTCAAGGCTTCAATTCGGTTTGCTTCAACCGGATGGGTACTTAAAAACTCAGGGGTGCTGCTTCCTCCAAGTTGTGCCATTCGCTGCCAGAAAGGAATTGCAAGCCGGGGGTTATAGCCGGCAATGGCCATAAAAATCAAACCCAACTTATCCGCTTCGTACTCATGTTTTCTCGAATAAGGTAACATAACCCCGAGTTGGGCCCCCGCCCCGTAAGCAGCTAAAAAAATTGACTTAGTTTGTTCCGGCTTTTGTTTAATGGCTTCCGATAAAGCGACACTCCCCATTTGCACAAGCATCTGCTGGCTCATGCGCTCATTTCCATGACGGGCAACTGCATGGGCGATTTCATGTCCCATAACCACAGCAATTCCGGCATCGTCTTGCGTAATTGGCAGGATACCGGTATAAAAAACAACTTTACCTCCCGGCATACACCAGGCATTCGGCGTGTCGTTTTCGACCAGGTTAAATTCCCATTTAAAATCAGCTACCCGATCGGCATATCCATTGTCATTCAGATACTTTTCAACAGCAGCAGAAATCCGGGCCCCCACTCGCTTTATCGCATCGGTTTTCGCTTTATCGGTCGAAAGTTTATTGTCTTTCAGGAACTGCCCATATTCTGTTAAGCTCATCTCAACCATCGAAGACTCGGGCAACAGGTTCATTTGCGAACGGCCAGTTAACGGAACAGTGCTGCACGATTGGCCAAATATTAGGAACAAAGCCAGAACAAGTTTTAAACTCCGCCCCAAAATGTTTTTGATAATCATAGTTTCAGTTTTTAATGTATCCGGATAAATGTATAAAAATTGCATAAAAAAAGGCGCTCTAAAAGCACCTTTTTATGTATCGAAATGTTCTGATCGACTAGTTATAAACCTGCTTTTTCGCAGCAAGCATCGTATTCCACAACAGAGAAACACGGGTCATCGGGCCAACGCCGCCGGGAACCGGCGTGATGAAAGAGCACTTAGGCGCAACTTCATCAAATTTTACATCACCTTTTAAACGTGTTCCTGATTTTGTTTCAGGAGCTGCAACCCGGGTTGTTCCCACATCAATAACAACAGCCCCTTCCTTCACCATATCGGCCGAAACAAATCCGGGCGAGCCGAGCGCTGCGATCAAAATATCGGCTTCGCTGCAAACTTTTTTCAGGTCTTTTGTGCGACTGTGGGCCACAGTTACGGTGGCATTTACTTCTTTTTGCGACATCAGTACGCTAAGCGGACGCCCCACAATATTGCTACGGCCAATAATCACACAGTTTTTGCCTGAAGTCTCCACCTTATAGCGTTTGAGCAATTCAACAATGCCAAAAGGCGTTGCCGAAACAAACGAGGGCAATCCGATAACCATACGGCCCACGTTCACCGGGTGGAACCCATCCACATCCTTGCGCGGATCAATCGCTTCGATAACTTTTTGCTCTGAGATATGTTTAGGCAAAGGCAACTGAACGATGAAGCCATCCAATTCGTCGTCCTGGTTCAGTTCCTGTACTTTAGCCAAAAGCTCCTCTTCGGTCACATCGTCTTCATAACGTACCAACGTCGAGCGGAAACCAACTTCTTCACAATCTTTAATTTTGTGAGCAACATACGATTCGCTCCCGCCATCGTGACCCACCAGAATGGCTGCCAGATGAGGTGCCCGTTTCCCGGAAGCCACCATTTGCTTAACGTCTTCAGCGATTTCCTTTTTTATCTCGTCAGCTGTTTTCTTACCGTCGATTAAAATCATTGGTTGTTGTTTTTAAAATTATCGTTTGCGCATGTTTCCCATCATCCGGCCCATGTTACGGCCCTGAGACACAAATTTCATCATCTTCCGGGTTTCGGTAAATTGCTTAATCAGGCGGTTAACTTCCTGAATGTTGGTTCCAGAACCTTCAGCAATACGTTTTTTGCGCGAGCCGCTCAAAATAGAAGGATCTTCACGCTCGGCAGGGGTCATCGAATATATAATCGCTTCAATGTGTTTGAAGGCGTCGTCTTCAATCTCAACATCTTTGAGAGCTTTGCCCATTCCGGGGATCATGGCCGCCAAATCTTTCAGGTTGCCCATTTTCTTAATTTGCTGGATTTGCTTCAGAAAGTCGGTGAAATTGAACTGGTCGCGGGCCAGTTTTTGTTGCAATTTCCGGGCTTCTTCTTCATCAAACTGCTCCTGGGCTTTTTCAACCAGCGAAACAATGTCGCCCATCCCCAAGATACGGTCGGCCATACGTTCAGGATGGAAGTTATCCAGCGCATCCAGCTTTTCGCCGGTACCTACAAACTTGATTGGTTTATCGACTACCGAACGGATTGATAACGCCGCACCACCGCGGGTATCACCATCCAGCTTGGTCAATACAACTCCGTCGAAGTCGAGGCGATCATTGAATTCTTTGGCGGTGTTCACAGCGTCCTGACCTGTCATCGAGTCGACAACAAACAAGATTTCATGAGGTTTTACTGCATCTTTCACTGCACTGATCTCATCCATCATCTGCTGGTCGATAGCCAGACGACCGGCCGTGTCGATAATAACCACGTCGTTGCCTTTTTCTTTGGCAAACTTGATTGCCGATAACGCAATATTAACCGGATTCTTATTTCCATCTTCGGTATAAACTGGCACGCCAACCTGTTCGCCCAGAACTTTCAGCTGATCGATCGCAGCCGGACGATAAACGTCGCCCGCAACCAAAAGCGGATGCCTGCCTTTTTTGCTTTTCAGCATGCGGGCCAGCTTCCCGGAGAATGTTGTTTTACCCGAACCTTGCAATCCGGCAATCAGGATAATGGCAGGGCTTCCTTTCAGGTTAATGTCGACAAACTTACCGCCCATCAGTTCGGCCAGCTCATCGTGCACAATCTTAACCATCATCTGTCCCGGCTTCACAGCATTCAATACATCCTGCCCAAGCGCTTTTTTGCGTACATTCTCAGTAAAGGTTTTGGCGATCTTGAAGTTTACGTCGGCGTCAAGCAAAGCACGTCTTACTTCTTTCAGTGTTTCGGCCACATTGATTTCTGTAATCTTGCCCTGACCTTTCAGCAGTTTAAACGACCGCTCCAGCTTTTCGTTCAGATTTTCAAACATATCAGTTATGCAGTTTTATTTTTTTACTCGTTCATCCGGTGCAAAAACAGATGATTTCGAAATCCGGTCCGGACACGCTCTCTAATTCATATTTTTTACTGAACAGGAGTGCTATTCCCCGAACCCAAATATTGATTTTTAAGTCCCTTCCGTTTTTAACGCTGCAAAAATACAAAAATATGACAAAGTGGCTCAGACCTTTTAAAATAAGCCCAGCTAATTTATCAGCATCCACTCCGGTTTTGTAAACTGCATTTTCAGGAATCAACAACGGGGTTCCAAGTTTCTCCTGATGATTTTTTTTTTGCATTTCATGGGTTACCTTTCCGGCCATATCGGAATTAAGTATCGAAAGCAGCCTAAAAAAAGAAGTTGGAGGAAATATGGGAAGGATTGATTATACAGACTATTACGGATTGATTTTCGGTTGTCCGATGGAGAAAGAGCTGAAGCAATGCGTATTTAGAAGCATTCGAAGCCTGCCTGCCCAAGAACGGATTAAATACATCAGCAGGCTGACAGTGGAAGAAAAGAACCAACTTGTTAAAAATCATCAAATCTGTCTAAGCAACAGAGAATATAAAAAAGTCCCTTTTTCACGAATCGCAATAATGTAGAAGTCTTGGGGGAGCCGCCCGGCTCCCTTTACTTTTTTCTACAACTCACAGGTAATCTGACGCGCCAGGCCCTTCATTAAAAATTAAATCAATAATACTCAATTCAGGGATGAACCCGAATTTTTCTGAAAAAACCTGTGTATACTCCCTGACTGGCAACGTATTTACGCCGCTTTGAACTGCATTTTTGGGCGATATCATTTCACGAAAATCATCGCAACACTCCGGATTCTGGCTGTATGATTCGGTTAAATTAAGCTCAACATCCAAATTCAAAACATCCAGCACCTCGCGGATCAGTTCGACATTGAAATCGAACAGAAATTTATACTTGTTCTCGAAAAACCGGATGAAATGATCGCAGTAATACTCAAAAAACGGGGATGAATTATACGCCGAAAAAATGGTCCGCCAATGATTACGTTGCCAATCCTGATAATACGCAATGCGCAAATCTTTCATCGGGACTTTTCCGCTCCGCCCTTTCTCAACCGGAACAATAAGCGGTATTGGCCCGTTGGCCCCCAATATAACCGCCCGGTTTCGATAGGTTTGTTTGATAAAGTGCTCGTGCTGTTCGATATACACATACGGATATTCCGATATTTTCGAAAAGTAAGAAACTGGTCCCAGGTAAGCCGGACTTAATAATACACTTGATTTTGTCATTCTTCGTCGCTAAAAAAACCGTTACCTAATTGTTTGCCCATTGATATCCCTTCGCTGGTCACATCATCCTCTTTCTCTGCCGTCGCCAACTTCTCCAGTTCTTGTCTGACTTCCTTCAATTCCCGTTTGATCCTCCTGATTTTCGGGACCCGGATAATCGCTCCCCCAATTACTCCGGCAGCAAAGACTCCGAACAAAGCCAGGACCAACGGAATATTGGTAAATTGCCAGACCAGAAACCGGAGCGTCACCGATTCGGTATTCTGTAAGGTAAATACGATTAATACCAGTGCAAATGCCAAAATAAAAACCGTTGCAACAGTCGATGATTTCATGTTCGATCAATCTATTTAAGGCAAATTTACAACACTGGCGACAAAGGTATCGAATAAGATGAGTTTTACGAAAAACCTGAAAAGAAACGGGAAGCCTTGATCTGGGAAGAAAAACAAAAAAGGATAGATTCGCTAACCTATCCTTTCCTAAACCTAACTAAACTAACTAAACCAATAAAACTAATCAAACCTAAACTTATGAAATGTAAATCTGATACAAAGGTATCGTGCGGCAACCGATTAAGTGTTAATCCAACTTTAATTTTTGTGTTTTATAACAGAAAATTGTAAAGAATGTGTTAAATATCAAAAACAAAACCATCCACAGATCCTCACATCATCAACCTAAAACACTCAAAAACAAATTCATACATATTAAATAAAGTTTAACAGGCACACGAAGAGCTATCCTAATCAGGTCATTTCAACAATAAACCGATCATTAAACTTGAATACGGCTGATTTTTCCTTACCGTCGGCCTGAATTTTAAACGGGCGGGTCTGGCCTTTCTGAACGAGTTGGGCCATCATGCTTTCGGTAATCTTTTTACCTTCCAGTTCGAACGGGATGCGAACCTTGCAGCCTCCTTTAAAATTGCTGCATCCCCAGGCGGTTTTGCCCTGCACAATTTCGCCCGTTTTGCAGGCCGGACAAACCAGTTTTTCCGGTCCGGCAGCCACAACCCGCAGTTGTTTGTGCTCGTCCAGTTCCAGAAAACCGTCGATGGTTTGCCCGTCGGTTTTCAATCCTTTGATCAGGTTGGTTTTTCCTTTTTCGGCCAGGCGGCGCACCTGGGCTTCGCTCAGCTTTTTCCCGGCAAACTCAAACGGAATGGTAAAGCGGCAGCCGTCTTTCCATCCGGAGCAACCCCAGGCCGACTTGCCCTGTATCAACTGCCCTTTTCTACAGGCCGGACAAATCATTTGCTTCGGTTTGTCGTCGGTTTCATTGCCTTTTTTCGGCGCTTTTTCCTTCGGTTTCTCATCTTCCACGATGGTGATGCTTTTGCCGTTCGAGCGTTTCACCTGCCAGACCACCTCGGTCACCATCTGTTTCAGCTCGTCCATAAACTGGTTTACCTCGTACTGCCCCGATTCGATCATCCGGAGTTTGCGTTCCCACTGGCCGGTCAGCTCGGCCGACTTCAGCAGCTCGTTGTCGATCGTATCAATCAGTTCGACTCCGGTAGGCGTGGCAACCAGCCGCTTGCCTTCCTTTTTAATGTAACGCCGTTTAAACAGTGTTTCGATGATGTTGGCGCGGGTCGATGGCCGCCCGATGCCGTTTTCCTTCATCAGGTCGCGCAGTTCTTCGTCGTCCACATTTTTGCCGGCTGTTTCCATGGCCCGCAGCAATGTGGCTTCGGTGAAATACTTGGGGGGCTGGGTTTGTTTTTCGAGCAGTCCGGGTTCGTGCGGACCGTGTTCGCCTTTTTCGAACGCCGGAAGGAGGTTATCGTCGGCGCTGTCGGTGTTTTTCTCGTTCTGAAAAACCACGCGCCAGCCCGGCTCCAGAATCTGCTTGCCGGTTGCCTTAAAATCGTGCGGCCCCACGTTGGCATCGACGGTGGTGTTGGCCACTTTGCAGTCGGGATAAAACACGGCGATAAAACGACGGGTTACCATGTCGTACACCAGTTTTTCGTTGCGGCTCAGGTCGATGCGCGACTGGCCGGTCGGGATGATAGCATGGTGGTCGGTAATTTTTTTGTCGTCGAACACCTTGTTCGATTTGCGTATCTTTTTCTCCAGAAGCAGCGGTTCGGTCAGCGTTTCATAGCTTTTCAACTGTTTCAGGATGCCAGGCACCTTTTTATAAATATCTTCGGAAAGGAACGTGGTATCGACGCGCGGATAGGTCGTCAGCTTTTTCTCGTACAACGACTGGATGGTCTGCAGCGTTTCTTCGGCGCTGAGGTTGAATTTGCGGTTGCACTCCACCTGCAGCGAGGTCAGGTCGAACAAACGTGGCGGCGCCTCCAGGCTGTTTTTGGTTTCGATTCCCGTGATTTCGAGTTCGTGCTGCGCAATTTCCTGAAGGATGGAAGCTGCTTCCTCGCGGTTTTTAAACCGTCCGGCGCTGCTTGAAAAAGTCGTTTCGCGATAGATGGTTTTAATCTCGAAATACGTTTCCGGAACAAACTGTTCGATTTCCTTTTGCCGGTTCACGATCATGGCCAGTGTCGGTGTTTGTACGCGCCCGATGGAGAGCACCTGCTTGTTCTGTCCGTATTTCAGGGTGTACAAGCGGGTGGCGTTCATCCCGAGCAGCCAGTCGCCAATGGCCCGGGCGCTTCCGGCGGCATACAGGCGGTCGAACTTTTCGCCGGCCTGCAACTGCTGAAACCCTTCGCGAATGGCTTCCTCGGTCAGCGACGAAATCCATAGCCTCCGGACTGGTGCCTGGCATTTGGCTTTGGCCAGCACCCACCGCTGGATAAGTTCCCCTTCCTGTCCGGCGTCGCCGCAGTTTATGACCTCTTCGGCTGCTGAAACTAATTTTTCAATCGTCTCGAATTGCTTTTTAACGCCATCGTCGTCAATCAGCTTAATGCCAAATTTGGGCGGTATCATGGGCAGTTCGCGCAGGCTCCAGTATTTCCAGCGTTCGGTGTAGTCGTTGGGTTCTTTCAGGGTACAGAGGTGCCCGAATGTCCAAGTTACCTGGTATCCGTTTCCTTCCAGATAACCGTCTTTACGGGAGTTCGCCCCTAAAATCTGGGCCAGTTCGCGCGCCACGCTGGGCTTTTCAGCAATACATACCTTCATCGTCAAGCTTTTTTTGTCGGGGGCTGCAATTTTTAATCGCAGCTAATCGCGGCCTTCTTTCCAGATATTGGAACACACCGTCCCCGCTATATTAGCCGGATCCCTTTGTCTTCCAACTTAATCAGCCGTTTTTTGTACAGGGTGCCGATGGCCATTTTAAAATTCTTTTTGCTGATGTGAAAGCGCTTATAGATTTCTTCCGGGGCGCTTTTATCGGTCAGCGGCAGGTAGCCACCGCATTTTTTCAGTTCGGCCAGGATATCGCCGGCCAGGCCTTCAATTTTTTCGAAGCCCGGCGCCTGCAGGCAGAGGTCGATTTTTTCGTCTTCGCGCACTTTTTTGATGAACCCTTTCAACCGGTCGCCGGGATGGAGCGGTTTAAATACCTCATTTTTATACAGTACCCCGATGTGGCTGTTATCAATGATCGCATTATAGCCCAGATCGGTCGGGTGCATAATGATCAGGTTAACCTCCTCTCCTTCTTCGTAATCCACAGGAATATTATCGAGGTAGTTTTCAATTTTGGAGGATGCGGCAATGCGGTTGCTCTCCGGATCGAGGTAAATATAAACCAGATATTTGCGGCCTTCTTCCATGCGCTGTTTTTGCTCGCGGAAAGGCACAAACAAATCTTTGGGCAAGCCCCATTTCAGGAAAGCTCCGTATTGATTGACCGAAGCAACTTCGAGCAACGCAAAACCGCCCACCATGCCCAGCGGTTTTTCGGTAGTGGCAATCACTCGGTCTTCCGAGTCGAGATAAATAAACACATCCAGTTCATCGCCCGGTTTGGTGCCCTCCGGGACATATCGTTTCGGGACAAGGATCTCGCCCAGGTTTTCGCCATTCAGATAAATTCCGAAGTCAACTTCCTTAACCACCGGGAGCCGGTTCATCTTGCCAATTTCAGCCATGTGTTTGTGATTTTGCTTTGCGCGCCAAAGGTACTCTTTCCGCTCCGGATAATCAAAAAAGTTGCCAGTTGCAGTTTGCAGTCACATTCTCAGTCGACTGTGAAACGATCAGGCCGAGCGGGGCAAATAAGTTACAAGTTCAGGCTGCATCCCGCATCATTCAAAATTCATCATTCAAAATTCTCGCTCCCCGCTACTCACAACTCGCTACGTATTCTTCCCGATGTTTATCGTATATTTGCAGCCTAATTTTTCAGATTGTTATGATTTCGGTTGATCAGTTGGTCGTTAGTTTTGGCGGCTTCGAATTATTTAAAGGGATTTCGTTTCTGGTAAACCCCAAAGACCGTATCGGGCTGGTAGGGAAAAACGGCGCCGGGAAGTCCACCATGCTCAAAATCTTGTCGGGATTGCAGCAACCCACTTCGGGCACTGTCGCCGCTCCGAAAGATGTGCGGATTGGTTATTTACCTCAGCATATGACCGTTACTGATGGTCGCACGGTACTCGAGGAAGCAACAACTGCTTTCGACGAAATCCTGAATATCGAAAAAGAAATCCACCATCTGAACGACCAGATTGCCACCCGCGAAGATTATGACTCGCCGGAATACCTGGGGCTGATCAGCCGTGTGACCGAACTGAACGACCGCTTTCAGTTGCTGGGCGGAACCAATTTTCAGGCCGAAATCGAGCAAACCCTGATGGGGCTCGGATTTGTACGCAAAGATTTTAACCGGCAAACCCGTGAGTTTAGCGGCGGATGGCGCATGCGCATCGAACTGGCCAAAATATTGCTGAAAAAGCCGGATGTGTTCCTGCTCGACGAGCCCACCAACCACCTCGACATCGAATCGATCCAGTGGCTCGAAGATTTTCTGAAAGTGTACAACGGATCGCTTGTGCTGGTCTCGCACGACCGGGCATTTCTGGATAACGTGACCAACCGGACCATCGAAATCACGCTGGGCCGCATCTACGATTTCAAAGCCAATTACACCAAATACCTCGAACTGCGCACCGACCTGATTGAAAAGCAAAAAGCGGCTTATGCCAATCAGCAAAAGATGATCGAAGACACCGAAAAATTCATCGAGCGGTTCCGCTACAAAGCTACCAAATCGGTGCAGGTACAGTCGCGCATCAAAATGCTCGACCGGCTCGACCGGCTTGAAGTGGACGAGGTCGACAACTCGGCCCTGCGCATCAAGTTTCCACCGGCTTCGCGCTCGGGAACCATCGTGGTCGAAGCCAAAAACCTGAGCAAACGTTACGGCCACCACTTAGTGCTCGACCAAATTGACCTGATTATAGAACGGGGAGAAAAAGTAGCTTTTGTTGGCAAAAACGGCGAAGGAAAGACCACCCTGGCGCGTTGTATCCTGAATGAACTGCAGCACGATGGCGAGCTGAAACTGGGACACAACGTAAAGATTGGCTATTTTGCCCAAAATCAGGCCCAGTTGCTGGACGAAAACCTGACGGTACTGGAAACTATCGATCAGATTGCGGTGGGCGAAGTCCGTACCAAAATACGCGATATTCTGGGGGCTTTCATGTTTTCAGGCGAAGATGTCGACAAGAAAGTGAAAGTGCTCTCGGGCGGCGAGCGTTCGCGCCTGGCCATGGTCCGGCTGATGCTGGAACAGGTGAATTTCCTTGTTCTCGACGAGCCCACGAACCACCTGGATATCCGCTCGAAAGAAATACTGAAACAGGCGCTGGCCGATTACGACGGCACGGTACTGGTTGTTTCGCACGACCGTGAATTCCTCGACGGACTGGTGAATTGCGTGTACGAGTTCTCGAACAAAAAAGTGAAGCAACACCTGGGCGGCATCTACGATTTTCTCCGGAGAAAGAAAATGGAATCGATGCGCGAGTTGGAGAAAAAGAACATTCCGTCGAATCAGGAAATTAAAGCAGAAAAACCCAAATCAGACAATGCCCTGAGCTTTGAAGAGAAGAAAGAGATCAGCCGGCAGATTTCGCGCGTTGAGAAAAATATTGAGAAAGTTGAAGAAGAAATAGGCCTGTTCGAAGAAAAGATTGCCAAAGCCGACGCCGAGTTGGCTTCGGGAGAAATAACCGACCACGCTATTTTCGAAGAATATGGCAAACTGAAGCAGCAACTGGCCGCCAAAATGGAGGAATGGGAACAGCTTCAGGAAGAACTGGAAGAACACAAATTAAAGAAAACCTGGTAATGATGGAACAAAACAAACCCGCCGAAGAAATGATTTTCGGCATTCGCGCCGTGATGGAAGCGATTAACTCCGGAAAAGAAATCGACCGGATTTTGATTAAAAACGGACTGTCCGGCGAATTATTCAAAGAATTTTTTGATTTGGTCCGCAAACACCAGATTCCATTTCAGTATGTCCCGATTGAAAAAATTAACAAGATAACCCGGAAAAACCACCAGGGCGTGCTGGCTTTTGTGTCGCCGGTTTCGTATTTCCGCATCGAAGATTTGCTGCCCGGCTGGTTCGAAGAGGGCAAAATACCGCTGGTTCTGGTGCTCGACCAGGTGACCGATGTGCGCAACTTCGGCGCCATTGTCCGCTCGGCCGAGTGTGCCGGGGCCGATGCCATCATTATTCCCGAAAAACGCTCGGCCCGCATCAATGCCGACGCTGTGAAAACGTCAGCAGGCGCCCTTCACCTGATGCCCATCTGTCGCACCCGCCATACATTAGACGCCGTTCGTTACCTTCAGGATTCGGGGCTGAAAATTGTAGCTGCCACCGAAAAAGCGTCGTCAATCTATTCTGATGCGAAATTAACCGGCCCGATTGCCATTGTGATGGGCTCGGAAGATACGGGGATCGATCCGCGCGTACTTTCGCTGGCCGACGAACGGGTAAAAATCCCAATCCTCGGAAAAATCGAATCACTGAATGTTTCGGTTGCCGCGGCGCTGCTGATGTATGAAGTGGTCAGGCAACGGGCGTTGTAAACAACTGTGGCGAATAAAAACTTTTGCTCAAATAAAAGCTCCGGAACCTGGTTGAACAGACTTCCGGAGTTTTTATTTCGATAAATTCGAAAACAGGATTCTCTATTTTAACGTGAGTTCGATGTAAGTAATTAAGAAAAAAGATGTCACATTTCTTATTGATCAGTGTTGACTCACCCCCAGCTCGCTGCGCTCGCTTTATCCCTCTCTACGGGTAGAGAGGGGTGAGTTGAGTTTACCATTCGACGATAAATTTATTTTACCAGCCAATAAAACAACTGATATTGAAATCGTTGTATTTATTTATTAGATCGAACTCACGCTATTTTACTTCCGATATTTCAAGAACGGCACTGCTTAACTGACCAAATGCGGGAACCGATATGCCGGCTTTCATCAGGTAATCGCCCGAATAAACCTGAGTTTGTGCCCCCATTGCCGGGTATGCCCCGGGCTTTTCTCCGGAAGGTTCGAATTGATTGATTTCCTCCACTTTGTACATTTTTGCCGGGTCGAGCCCCTGCAACCGGACCGGCGAAAACGAATCGAACGTGCGCGGATACAGGTTGTAGGCAAGCAGCACCGAATGATCTTTTTGTCCGTTAACATACATCAGCACAGTACGTTCGGCTTCGTAAGGCGAAACCAACCGGTAGAGGTCGCCATACCAGATCACATCTTTTAAACGGTTGTAGTTTTGCACGGCCTGTTGACTGAATTTCAGTTCATCCGGAGTCATTTCGTTAATCCGGATGTCGTATCCCATTTTACCCATCATTGCCACATCGGTGCGAAATTTCAGCGACTGCCTGCCCATCGATGTAATGTGGTTGCACAGCGTGATTGACGGGAAAAAGTACGAATAGCCCCACTGTATGAAAACACGTTCGTAAGCATCGGTATTATCGCTGGGCCAAAACTCAGTGAAATATTTCAGGGCGCCATAGTCAACCCGGCCACCTCCTCCGGAGCAAAGCATGATTGGCAAATGCGGATATTTGTCGCGCAGCCGTTCCATGATCCGGTAAAAGCTCCGGACATATTCAATCTGGACATGCGCTTGTTTGTCTTTCAAATAAGGCGAATAGGTATTGGTCATCATCCGGTTGCAGTCCCATTTGATAAACCCGATTTTTGGATTTTTTAGCAGCAGGTCATCAACCACATTGAAGACAAAATTCTGCACTTCCGGGTTTGTCAGGTCAAGCACCAATTGGTTCCGGTAGTAATGTTCGTCGCGGTTGGGCAGTTTCAGTATCCAGTCGGGATGCTTTTCGTAAAGTTCGCTCTTCGGGTTTACCATTTCAGGCTCGATCCAGATACCGAATTTCACACCTTTGGCTTCAGCCTGTTCAACCAGATAGCCAATCCCGTGAGGAAGTTTCTGCACATTGGCCTGCCAGTCGCCCAAACCGGCCTGATCGTCGTTACGCGGATATTTGTTGGCAAACCAGCCATCGTCGAGCAGGAACACGTCGACGCCCAACTTCTTGGCATCATCCAAAAGTCCGGTCAGCTTTTCTTCATTAAAATCAAAATACGTGGCTTCCCAGTTATTCAGCAAGGTCAGGCGGGGTTGATTGCCATCCATCACGCCATATTTACGCGCCCAGTTGTGCAAATTGCGGCTGGCCTGGCCTTTCCCCGAACCGCTGTAAGTGAAGATAAATTCGGGGGTCACAAAATCCTGATTGGGCTCCAGGGCATATTCCGAAGCAAACGGGTTCATCCCCGGCAAAATCCGGAGTGAATTTTGGTTGTCGATTTCAAAATACAGTTGAAAACTGCCGGTCCATCCCAGTGTTCCGGCAATCACTTCTCCGGATGTTTCGGTTGCCGGATTGTTTGTGGCCAGAAAGAATACCGGTGTCGCGTACATGTCGGCGCGGGTGCCCAGTTTGCTTTCGATAACTTTAATGCCGTTGGTCAGTTGCGATTCTTCCATGCGCATTTCTTTGGCCCAGTCGCCATGAAACTGGGTCAGAAAGTACCGGTCGGCATCTAAATGCAGCATTGCCGAAGCAAACCGGCTCAAAACAACTGGTTTCTTTTCCGAGTGCCGGATGACGGCGTGGGTTTTTATCACATCTTCGTCGTAAAAAGCTTCGATGTGCAAATTGACCTCAAACGGGTACTTCGGATCTTTCAAGGTAATGTCGGTGATGCTCCCGCTCCCGGTTTTGACCTGCCGGTCGCCGGTAACCAACAAATCCAGTGATGGATTGTTGTCGTTGTGAACAGCCCGGATGGCCGGCTCAAACAGGTTATCGGTTCCCGACGGAACATAAGCCTCGTGTTGCGTACGAAGTTGCCTATAATCTTCCGGAGCAGAAAATTTTGTACCCACCCAAGTTTGCATCAGTTTCTGGTTGTCCATCACCGAATACACCAGGGCTGTATGGCTGGTTTCGATGATAATCTGTTTTTGGGTGACCGGCATTCGGTGCGGTTGTGCAAGTGCTGCCGAAGCCAGGCAAACAAGGGAAAATAGAAGCATATTTTTCTTCATAGCCTGATGGTTAGATTAAATTACATAAATTGGCAAGCGGGAAGTTAGTAAATCATGTATTCAGATCAAAACAAATACTTAACCGGAGATTATGCATTACAAAGCTTTTCATAAATTATCCTACGGATTGTACATCGTTACTTCGGCTTTCGAAGGCAAAAAAGCCGGATATATTGCCAATACAGCCTTCCAGGTTACATCAGAGCCGCCACAATTAGCCATTGCGTGCCATAAAAAGAATGAAACAACAGGGGTAATCCTGAAATCCGGCATTTTTTCCATATCAGTCCTGAAAAAGGACTTGAACCTGAAGATCATTGGTGATTTTGGATTTATGTCGTCGTCTGGCCTGGATAAGTTTTCCGGAGTGAATTTTTTTATCGGGCAAACGGGAGCGCCTGTTGTTACAAGCGATTCGGTTGCCTGGCTGGAATGCCGCGTGGTAAATTCGGTCGATGTTGGCTCACACATCCTGATAATCGGAGAAGTTACCGACAGCGATGTCCTTTCGGATGAAGAACCCCTGACTTATGCCTGGTACCGCGAAACGTATAAAATGCTGGCCCCCAAAAATGCCCCTACTTATCTTGACAATTCAAAACTGGAAGCCGGGACGATTACCCCCGAAAAGACAGAACTGCCAGCTCCGGAGCCAGTACATAAGACCTCAACAACACAGCATGTGTGCACAATCTGCGGATATACATATAATCCGGAAGAAGGTGACCCGTCCATCGGCATTCCGCCCGGGACCCCGTTCGAAGACTTGCCTGATGACTACCGTTGCCCGATCTGCAATGCATCGAAAGAATATTTCAAAGAGATATAAAAAAGAGGCTGTCTAAAAAGTGCTATACCCTGAGCCTGCCGTCATTGCGAGCAAAGCGAAGCATCTGCAATTCAATAGATTGTTTCAGTCGTACCTTCTTCGTAATGACACTCCGACTCACTTTATGGACAGCCTCTTGATTTATAAGATAAAACTACTAAAACGAAAACCCAAGTTCCAATTCAAACTGGCTCATTTTTAACTCGATGGTTTGGGCCGGGTCCATATTGTTTTTCCCCGATACACTGGCTGTCGGAGAATAGCTGGCGGCAAAATGAATGGCATTCCCCTGACGGTTGAGAACTCTTGAAAAACCGGCAGCAGCATGATGTTTCGAAACGCCGGGTGCCAGAATATTAAACATCATCTGTTCCGAAGGGATTGGTTGAGTTCCGTATGAATACCCGCCCCTCCAGGTCCAGTCCCGGTTATATTTGTATTCCATCCCTAACTTAAAGATCATCATGTTTTGCCATCCGAAGCCCGATCCGTCATCGGCTCCCAGCGGACTGACATCCGACAATAAATTCGAAACAGACTTCACATCGGTATAGCGTATTTGTTTTACGTCAAAAGCCAGCGTGAACTCTCTTGAAAACTCGTAGGCCAGACCAACAGTCCAGCTCGATGGGATATCGAAATCACCTTGCTCTGCAAACAGACCGGCATATTCCTTAAACTCGCTCATAAAGACCTTGCTCTGATATTTTGCGCCAACGCTCAAATTGTCGCCCAGCTTCCCGAGGTAACCAATTTTCAAACCATAACCCAAGCTGTTATCAGTCCCATTATTGGTCAATTTTGTTGGATCGGAGGTCATTCCCATAAAGGCCTGCAAACCTTCGGCTTTAAACATCTGGTAAGCACCAATTGCAGAAAAACCGAAAGCGTGATTTTTCCCAAGCTTCACAGAATACGATAACTCCGCAAAAAGTTGGGAAAGATTAATTCCGGTGGGGCTTGTTACCTCTGCCATCGGGCTATCAAAGGTTTTCGTCGGATAACTCGTGTTCATGCCGCCATTCCCGTACACCGAAAACCCGAATGCCGAAGTTTTGTTAATCATCCAGTTGCCTCCAAGCGACGGGATCAAAAAAGCAGGCTTATCGCTTTTTACCGTGCCGGGCATTAGTCCGAAACTTCCTTCTGCGCCCGATGGATTTCCGGAAATAGTATATTGGCGGCTTGGACTAAAAACAGCAACGCCAACCGAAAATTCTTTTCTCAAAAACACATGTCCGGCCGGGTTTCCGTTAATGAGCGAAGTAGAAGGCAAGGCAACCCCGGCGCCGGCCATTCCTTTGTTTTTGGTCCCGTAGCCAAGGCTGAAATAACCATCGGTGGCAAAACTATTTTGTAAGGTAAACAGGCTAATGACAAGCCCAATGGTAAAATGGAGTCTAACGCTTTTTTTCATAGTGGTTGTTTATGAATTTGTTTCAGAAAAGTAGCAAACTTATCTACAATAATAGATATTAACATGTATGATAATAAACATCTGCCCGGCGCCCCGCCCAAAGTATTTCCAAATAATAATTACTTTTGCTTCCTGATATCAATTTAACCATGAAGAACAAAAACTACACAATTGCTTTGACGCAAATTGCACTCGACGGCACTCCTGAAGTGAACCTGAAAAAGTGCATGGAATGGGTTAAAAAGGCCGCCAGACAAGGAGGTCAGGTGATTTGCCTCCCGGAGTTGTACAGCTCGTTTTATTTCTGCCAAAGTGAAAATGTTGATTATTTTGAACTGGCCGAACCGCTCCACAGTACTTCTTTTACGGCATTCAGCCAATTGGCCAAAGAACTGGGCGTTGTAATCATCGTTCCATTTTTCGAAAAGCGGGCTGCAGGCCTTTATCACAATACGGCTTACATCATCAATGCTGACGGAACAGAGGCCGGGTTATACCGGAAAATGCACATTCCGGATGATCCGAGTTATTACGAAAAGTTCTATTTCACACCGGGCGATTTGGGTTTCAAGGCTTTCGATACCCGTTTTGGGCGGATTGGGACGTTGATTTGCTGGGACCAGTGGTATCCGGAAGGCGCCCGTCTGACAGCCCTTCAGGGAGCCGATGTGTTGTTTTACCCGACAGCTATCGGTTGGCACCCTCACGAAAAAGTACAATACGGCGAAAAGCAATATGGAGCCTGGCAAACGGTACAGCGCGGGCATGCCGTGGCCAACGGAATTTACGTGGCAGCCTGCAACCGCGTTGGTTTTGAACGGCCGGTAGAACAATCGGCAGGCATCGAATTTTGGGGAGCTTCATTTATCGCCGGCCCACAGGGCGAAATCCTGGCCCAGGCCTCGCACGATCAGGAAGAAATTCTGCTGGCCGAAATCAACTTGGCCCAAATGGAAGACGTTCGCCGCAATTGGCCCTTCCTGCGCGACCGCCGCATCGACGCTTATGGCGACATTACCAAACGGTTTATTGATTAAGAAAATACATCCATGACTATACAAAGACGACTTCCCGCCGAGTGGGAAAAGCACCAGGCTACTCTTTTATCGTTTCCGGCTGAAGGCCGCGACTGGCCCGGGAAATATCATGCCGTGAAATGGGCATTTATGGAAATCATCCGTAAAGTTACCGCTTACGAGCCGGTTATCCTGGTTGTAAAATCGGAAGAACTGCGCAAAAAGGTACTGGTCATGATGGAACAGGCCCATGTTGATCCGCAAATGGTTAGCTTCATTCTGAAAGACACCAACCGGAACTGGATGCGCGACTCGGGCCCGATCGTCGTTAAACGCGATGACGGCTCGCGCGAAGCCATCCGTTTTGGTTTTACCGGCTGGGCCAAATACGGAAACCATAAAAAAGACCAAGGTATTCCGGAGGCCGTTGCCAAACACCTGGGCATTCCGTTGGTGCCCGCCATGTATAACGACAAACTGGTGGTGCTCGAAGGTGGCGCCATTGATATCAACGGCACCGGAACGCTAATCACGACCGAAGAGTGCCTGATGGACGCCGAAACACAGGTCCGCAACCCCGGATTCACCAAACAGGATTACGAAAACGTATTTCGCGAATATCTGGGAATAACCAATACGATCTGGCTGGACGACGGTATTGATGGCGATGATACGCACGGGCACGTTGATGATATCTGCCGCTTTGTAAACCGAAATACTGTCGTGGCCGTTCAGGAGAAAAACACCAAAGACCCAAACCACAAAAAACTGGAAGCGAACCTGGAAATTCTGAAAAATGCCCGGCTCGAAAATGGTGAAAAACTCAATGTAGTTACCATCCCGATGCCCGGCCGGCTGGATTTTGAAGATTTGCGCCTGCCAGCCAGTTATGTGAATTTTTTGATGACTGAAGGCGCTGTATTAGTTCCGGTTTTCAACGATAAAAACGACTACAAAGCGCTTGGAATTTTAGCCGATTTATTCCCAGGAAGGGATATTATTGGCATTGGCGCGACCGACCTGATCTGGGGACTTGGCACCTTGCATTGCCTGAGCCACGAAATAGCCGGATAATTTTTAATTTGACAGATCGACACAAAGCCCGGCAAATTGGTTGATTTTGCCGGGCTTTGTTTATAGCAGCAGCCTATCTCCCTGCAACTTGCTTCAACAAAAAGTCACCCGATTGCAGAATCTTCCGCTTCAAATTTTCCGGATAATCCGGATGATCATTCAAAAATCTGCGAACGGCATCGGCTGCTTCCGGACTACGATGACCTTTTAGCAAATTATCAAGCCAGGACTGTGGGAAAAAGATATCGCCGGTTACCTGAATTTCCTGCAAAACATCGAGTGCCGGACGGAGATACTTCAGGCTTTCGTACTCCCGGAGCGGATGGTTTAAAAAAGCCATTGCTTCGTTTACCCACGGTTCGTGTTCTCGGTTTTCCTTTTTCAGAAGCGAATTAAAAAATGCATCGCGAGCTGCTTGGTCCGGGTTCAGGCTTTGCCGCACAAACCGGAACCGCCGCACCTGATCGGCATTCTCCAGCAACTGCTCCCGATCATTCAATATCTGAATAGCCCGATCGGGCTGGCGGAGCGCCAAATAATACGCCAGAGTTGTTTTTTGCTCGGCTGTCGCCGGATATTTATCCAACAGTCCGGTTCCGATTGAATCTAACCGGGCCAACGATCCGGCAGTTGAGCATAACCGGATGGCCGTATTCAGCAGTGCATTACGAAAATCAGTCCGAACATCCATCTGAGACCAGAGCATCGACTCGACACGTTGTGCAAAAGCTGCCCGAATTTCATCGGCGGCACGATAGGTAAAAACATCGTTCAGATAAGTCAAAATACGTTCATAAATAACCTGGTTTTTTTCATCCGGAAGATTCTTTAATACCGCTTCCAGAAACTCGTCGGCATACAACTTGCCTTCGGTCAGGTTTTCAAACAGATCTGTCCATACCGAAGCACGGAGCAAATCATCGTCAAGCGATCCCACATTCTGGCAAAAGAACTGAAGCGTTTGCCGGTCCATTTCAAAGTAGCCATATCCACCCCCATTGGCATTCAGGTATAGCCACTTCGGAGTTCCGGAGAAAAGGTTATTTATCACGGTCAATTTCCCGGAAACAGCAACTTTCTGATGCTTTATTGCTCCGTCCTCCGGCCAGATAACTTCAATCGATTGTCCCCAGTTTCTGCTTTTTCCGGCAGGGTCAAGCTGTGCAACCTTCAGGTTTCCTTTTTCAACACTTGCTTTCAGATGGGGGCGGCCAGGTTCGTAAACCCAGGAATCAGACCATTTTCTCAGTGAATCATCCGAATCGAGCAACGCAATCAGATCGTTCCATCCGGCATTTCCAAAGGCAAAATTCCGGAGGTATTCCTGAAGCCCTTTTTGCAAAGCTGGTTTCCCGATTTTGTTCTCAAGCATGTTCATCACAATCGGCGCTTTGTGGTAAATAATCGGTCCGTAAAGCGATCCGGCGTCGCTCAGGTTTGCCAGCGGCTGACCGATTGAATTGGCCCCCTCTGTCCGGTCGACCGAATAAGCGGCATATTGATGAGCTATCAGGAATAACAGGTCCTGATTAAATTCGGGGAACAAAGGCGAAACCACCTTGTCGGCAATAAAATTGGCAAGCACTTCTTTCATCCAAACTTCATCAAACCAAGGCATGGTGACCAGATCTCCAAACCACATGTGTGCCGTTTCGTGGGCAATCAGATTGGCGCGGTTCAACAACTCCTGACGGGTCGGGGTTCCCTCCAAAAACAGAGCCGACGACCGGTACAACGCCGCCCCGGGATGTTCCATTCCGGAGTACTGAAACGACGGAACAGCCACCAGATCGTATTTCTTATATGGATACGGAATGCCAGTGTAATGTTCAATGCTGTCGAGCGAAAGGAACAGTAACCGGAAGATTTCATCGATATTGTTTTTCAGTTTCTCCTGATTTGTTTCGCGATGATACAGTGTAAATGTTTCCCCGTTATGCCGGCGACAGATGGTGTCAAACTTCCCGGCTGAAAAAGCGAAGAGGTACGTTGGCAGCAATTCGGTCTGCGCATAGCGGATGACCTGGCTTGAATCAGTTTCAGTTCGTTCTTCTTCCGGAGCATTGGCCACGGCTTTCCACCAACGGGGCACATCGAGGGTGAGATAAAATCGTGCCTTCAAATTGGGCTGGTCGAAACAGGGGAACAACGTCGATGCGCGGTCGGGAACCAGCAACGTGTACAAAAACTCCGGATTCCGGTTTAATGACTGATCTGGCGGAGTAAATAAGATTACTAATTCGTTATCACCGTTTTTCAAAAATTGTTTCGGAACAACCAAGTGCTGGCAAATTTGATTAACCGGAACCGGTTGCCCGTTACAAACCAGCTTGGAAACAGCACCTGAACCGGCTTTAAAATCGAGCTGCAAATCGAGATCGGTTTTATTCAGCGAAAAACGAACAGTCTCTGTCGCGCTAATTGATCGGCTCTGTGAGCCTGGAATTGCAAACCGAAGTTCGTAGCCAATCTGACGAATATGTTGAACCCGCCAGTCGGCTAAGGTTTTAGAAATACCTTCTTCTATCGGGATTTGTGCTTGCTGACAGGCCATCAGTACCAACAGAACGAGTACCAGGGCCCTGATGATTGCCCCGTCAATCGTTTTGTGAAAAACGCAAGCTGCAGTATTGATTATCCTGGTTATCGTTGTTGTTATTGCTGTCATTGTTGTTACCTCCGGTAATCTACATTAAAATAAGGTCACAATTTTGTTCGGTCGAATCGATGGAAGCACCCAGGCTTTTGTAAAACTCAATGGCGGGCTGGTTCCACGACGACACCTGCCACCGCAACTTGTTGCACCGGGTTTGTCTGGCAGTTTCAATCACTTTCGAGATAAGCTTCGTCCCGATCCCATGCCCTCGATAAGCCGGTTTTACATACAAATCGTCCATATAGATGGATTTTCCGGTCCAGGTATAATAAGCGAAGAACCAAGTTACATAGCCCACAATTTCTCTTTTGTCAGTTTCTGCCACAAAACAATTGAAATATTCTTTTTCCAGCTTCATTTGTTCTGTTGTGTTGGTCATTTTCTCCGGAAGTTTCTCAAACAGGGCAAATTCGCTGAACAGGTCGATCAGTGAATCAAAATCAGCTTCCATGGCAGGCCGGATCGTTATTTTCATAAGGGCATCTCTAAAAACCCAATGTTAATATATTTGTTTAATTGTTAATATTTTAAGCATGGGATATATGGTTAGATTGCCTATTTTACAGTACAAAAAAGAGCAACAATGAAGAATATCAATATGCTAGGCCTATTT
>JAJUGZ010000115.1 GCA_029265715.1 Bacteroidota bacterium | reverse complement strand
TGAAAATCGGCTGTCCGACAAATTTTATTTCCGTATTTTTACCCATGTTGTGGTTTTTTCGCAAAACAAACTTACAACATGGGGCCAAACCTTCGGGGAGTAACCCCTATTTTTTAATTTTTTACTCGTTCAGTAGTGTTTTAAAATATAATTTTAGAACAATAATTGATGTTTTAAATGAAATTGAAATCGCTATATGGCAGGGCGAATTGGAAAATCGCCGTCCTTTTTGCCGCTTTCCTGCCGTTGTTCAACATTATCATCAACAGCCAGCACAGGGTCGAAACCAATGTTGGACGAATGTTTTTGACCAGCTTGGTTACCTTCCTTTTTTTACTGATTGCTTGGTTGGTAAATGCTTTTCTCAGTAATATTCTTCAGGAGAAAACAGGCGCCAAAAACCTGGTTAGCAAAACGCTGTTTGTGCTGCTGGCCAATGCGTTTCTATTGTCGCTGTTTGTTGTTATCGGCATTTTTGTGTTGAATGAATTCGGCGACGAAAGCCCGAAAAATTCATTTTCGCTTTGGCTTATTGCCTTCAAAGGCGGCATCAGTATTGCGCTGATTTACATCATTCAATACGCCCTCAACTCGGATGAAAAAGCGCAAGCCGTTTCGCTGCAAAATGAAATGCTGAAGACCGAAAACGTGCGCGCGCAGTTCGAAATTCTGCGCCAACAGGTAAACCCGCATTTTCTGTTCAACTCGCTTTCAACCTTGCGTTCGATGGTTCGGGCAAAAGACCCGAAAGCCGAAGAATTTGTGCTGCGCCTTTCGGAAATTTATCGCCAACTGCTGGCCAAACACCAGTTCGACACCGTTACCCTGAAAGAGGAACTCGATTTTGTGAACGACTATTCGTTTATGCTTTCTTCGCGCTTTGGCACTGCCTTAAAAATAACCATCGATATTCCTGAAAAAAATCTGATGCTTCGTTTACCAACATTTGCGTTACAATTGTTGCTCGAAAATTGTATCAAGCACAACGTTATTTCTGCTGAAAAACCATTAGAAATCAAAATATTCTCTACGCCCGGATTTGTAACTATTGAAAACAGGCTGCAAGCCAAACTGACCGAGGTGGAACATTCCGGTTACGGACTTGCAAACTTGGTTGAGCGCTACAAATTGCTGGGTTTTCCCGAGGACGGAGTTTTTGTTTTCTCGGATGACGACGTGTTTCGCGTACGCCTAAAACTTTTGGAGCCATGAAGGTATTGATTGTTGAAGACGAACCACAGACCGCGGCATTGCTGAAAGAAATCATCGGCGAAGTTTATCCGCGGGCCGAAGTCACAGGCATTACCGAAAGCATTGAGCAGTCGGTAAAAATGTTGTCCGCCTCCCAGCCCGACCTGATTTTTATGGACATCCAATTAGCCGACGGACTGAGTTTCGAGATTTTTAAACGGGTTGAAGTTAAATGTCCGGTAATTTTTTGCACCGCTTACGACCAATACACGCTCCAGGCTTTTAAGTCGAATGGCATTGAATACATTCTGAAACCGGCAAAAGAAGAAGACATTCGCGCAGCTTTTGCCAAAGTGGAAAAACTGAAGCAGGCTTTTGCACCAAATGTTGAGCTACTCAACTCGATCCGTGACCTGTTTCCCGAAAAGAAGTCCTACAAAAGCACCATCCTGATTCGTTACCGCGAAAGCTACATCCCTGTTCCGGTGGAGAAAATTGCAGTACTTCTGTTGGAAGACGAGGTGGTTCAGGCGTGGCGGTTCGATCAGCAAAAACACGCCGTTTTCAAAACCATGGACGAACTGGAAAACTCACTCGACCCGGCGCTTTTCTTCCGCATCAACCGGCAAACATTGGTCAACCGGCAGGCTGTGCAGGAAGTGCAGCCCTATTTCAACCGCAAAATGGTGGTAAAAACTGCGCTCAAACTGCCCGAACAATTGATTGTCAGCCGTCTGAAAGTTTCGGAGTTTTTAAAGTGGCTGGAAGAAGAATAGCCTTGTTCACTTCGCCCCCCAATTTGTTCAGTTCACCCTTTTTCTGCTTTTAGTTCGCTTGCTATCGCTTCATTTTTGTACCGGAAAACAAAAAGTACAGAACTATGAAGCAAATCATTTTATCAATTATTCTGGTGGTTGGAGCGCTTGCCGGTCGGGCTCAGAGCGAGGGGGATAAAGTTTTGGGACGTTGGGTGAATGAGCAGAAAACCTCGAAAATTGAGTTCGTTCGAGAGGGTGACCGCTATGTCGGCAAGCTGGTGTGGATGGCAGAAGCCAACGATGCCAGCGGAAAGCCGAAGACCGACCGCAACAATCCCGATGCGGGCAAGCGCAATCAGCCGCTGGTTGGTTCCACACTTATTTCAGGATTGAGTTACGCCAGCGGAAAATGGACCGGAGGGAAACTCTATTTGCCCAAACGAGGGATGTATGCCAATTGCAGCCTGACCATCGTAAACGGACAACTGCACATTTCGGCCTCCAAAGGGATGTTTAGCGAAACCAAAATCTGGAGCCGCGAGCCATGAGGACAAAAGCGATATATTTTTCAGCGCTGATGCTGGCCGCTGTTCTTCGTTTGCAGGCACAACAGTCGTTTTCTTCATTGGACGAACTGTGGCGTTTTGCTCTGGAGAACAACGCCGGTCAGCGCATTCAGCAAATGCAGGTTGAGCAGGCCCAGGCGCAAAAAAGGGCCGCCAACGCATTTCTGTTCCCAACGGTTTCGGCAGGTTTCAACGGACAGGACAACATCGACATTTCGGAAACTCCTGTGCCGGGCGAGTTGGTCGGTCAGCCGGGCGAAACGGTTTACATGAAGTTCGCCAAAAAGTACAATTATTCCGCCGGAATCAACGTGAACTACAATGTGCTGAACTGGCAATCGGTTTACCAGTCGCGCATGGCCAAAGTGAACCTCGAACAGCAAAAAGCCGGGCAGGCCTATTCGGAGCAAAACCTGAAGGAACAAATCGGGCAGCTTTACTACGCGGCGCTAACGGCTCAAAAGGCGGTGGCGATTGGCGAAAGCGACTGGGCGGTTGCCGACACCCTGTGGCAGCTCACCCAAAAACGGTTCGAACAGGGTTTGACCGACGCCATTGCCCTGAATCAGGCACAAATCAGCAAAAATTCGGTGGCACAGCAACTCGAAGCCAGCCGGAACTACCAAAACGAGTGCATGGCCAACCTGAAAACACTGCTTGGGCTGGAAGCTGCTTCGACTTTGGTATTGACCGGCTCGATGGAACCAGAATCGACCACTGAAGCTTTGCCTCAACCGCTTCCCAACAGCCGCTACACTGAGCTTTTCAGACTAAAAGAAAGCTACGCAACGGCAGAGCAGAAAAAGGCCAGCGCTGCCCTTTTGCCTGAAGTGAGTTTTCGTGGTTATTTCGGGAAAAACCAGTTTAGCGACGAGTTTTCGTTTTCGCTGAAATCGGAAAATTGGCGCCCCAACAATTACCTGGGGATGAGTATTTCGGTGCCGGTTTTTACTGGTTGGGGCAACCGCTCGAAAGTTTCGGCAGCCAAAATTGAGCGGCAAATTGCTGCCCAAACCTACACCGACGAACTGCGCAAATCGGCCATTGCCGACAGCCTTTCGGCTCAAAAGATGCTCAGCGCCAGGCAATCGGTCACTTTGGGAAAAGAGACCTTCGAACTTTCAGGACAAAACCTGAAACTAGCCTCGGCAAAATACGGGCAAGGACTCATCAGCCTTGACGGCTACCTGAAAATATTCGACGACTACCTCCAGGCCGAAAGCCGCTACCTGAACGATTTATCGGAATTCTACAGCTACAAAGTACTATTTGAATCAAGAAAATAAGCTCGCAAAACATGAAAATCAAAATTTTATTAATCATCACTGGTCTTCTTCTGAATCTGGTAACCTTTAGTCAGGAGAAAGTCGATAACTCCTTTGGGTCGCTTCCTCCGTTTACCAAATGGTACCAGAATCCGCTGGGGGTCAGTCCAATTGCGCTTCATACCGGAAATGGAATTTATATCCCCGCCATTGCCGCAGCCGCAATTCTGATTTTTACCAAAAGTGATGAAGCTATTTCAAACCGCCTGTCGCTTTATGAAAATTTTGGTGTTTCGTGGGGCTACTATGCAAGCCGGACAACAGTTTACCAGAACAATGTCGGCTTGTTGTTTAAAGTCAGAAAGTACATGTCGCTGGGCGCCGAGTTTACCAGCTACCACGTAACAGACGACGTTAACAACACATTTGGCTTTGGAATCAGGCCATTTGTAAGGTTCTACCCGCTAACCAGGCAAAACTTCAACCTGTTTTTTCAGAGCGGCGCGGGTTTGATTTATTTCCTGGATGAGTTTCCGCAACCCTCCGGTTTTTTCGGCGACAACCGGATGGGAACTAATCTAAACGGATGCCCCCAATACGGCTTCGGCTCTGAATTCCGGCTAAGCAGTAGGTTGTCCGGCGAAGTCGGGCTTTGGCACGTGCATGTTTCCAACGGGAATCACCCCAATGCTGACCGAAACCCTGGCCACGACAGTAACGGCTTTTCTGTCGGCATCAATTATCAACTTTCAAAAAAGTAAAACCATGCAAACTTCAGTAAAAAAAATACTTCCGGCGGGAATCATCATCTTGTCACTGCTGTTTACCGCCTGCCAACGAAAAGAACAAACCACACCACAGCACAAAGATTTGGTCGATGCCGTTTTTGCCTCCGGAAACATCACGATGAGCAACAGTTACCTCGTGATTTCGCAAACCGAAGGCTACCTGCAAAAAAAACTGGTAAGCGAAGGCGACTCGGTTCAGCCCGGTCAATTGCTTTTTCAATTGCTGAACGAAACGCCCCAATCGCAGCTCGAAAGCGCGGAGGTGGCCTATCAAAAAGCGCAAAGCAACCTGCGGGAAACCTCTCCGGTGCTGCAAAAGCTACATCAGCAGGAAATACAACTAAGCAACCAAATGCGCACCGATTCGGCCAATTTTGCCCGCTACCAGAACCTGGTTGGCTCTAGTGCCGTTTCGCGGGCCGATTACGACCGTGCCCGGCTGGCTTATGAAAACTCGGAGGCAGAATTTTGGGCCTTGCAAAATACCATTACTGAAACCCAGCGTAACCTGAAACTGGACTTAGCCAATGCAAAAGCCAATCTGGTGAGCCAGCAGGAGAACAACGGTAATTTCAGCATCGTCAGCCGCGAAAAAGGCGTGGTGCTTCGCTGCCTGAAAGAAAGCGGCGAACTGGTGAAACGGGGTGAAACCATTGCCGAGATTGGCGCTGGCGAATTTATTGCCCGGCTGCAGGTTGCCGAAGAAGATATTAATCGCATTGCGCTGGGGCAGGATGCTTTTGTTGAACTGAACACCAGCAAGAACCACGCATTTAGGGCAAAAATCTCAAAAATTTACCCGGCTTTCGATATGCAGGATCAGTCGTTTATTGTGGAAGCCCGCTTTGCCGAGCCGGTTGCCGGACTCAAAGCCGGAACGCAACTTCAGGCGAACATTGTGGTCGGCGAACGAAAACAAGCCTTGGTCATTCCGGCGAAATACCTGCTGGCCAACGATTTTGTACTGATCGAGTCCGGCGAAAAAAAGCAAGTGGCCACCGGAATAAAAAATGCCGACTGGGTGGAAATTACCGGCGGACTTAGCGAAAGTGAAACAATCGCTTTACCGGGCAAGAAATAACTTAACCACAGAGAACACAGAGAAAAATATCGAAAAAACACGTTGTGCAGCTTGGTGAATCTTTCGTGTTCTTCGTGGTTAAAAAAAATCAACTCATGCAAAAATCCAAAATAAAGAAGCCGACGGTGAACCGGCAGATTGCCTGGACGCACCTCAACTCGAAGCCGGGGCAAACGCTGGTGGCCTTGCTGGGTGTGACGTTTGGCGTGTCGATGTACATTTTCATGAACAGCTTTATGAATGGTGTCAACCAGGCGCAGGACGACCTGGCTTTCAGTACGCTGGCACACGTCCGCATTTACAACGACGACGATAAACGCAGCTACAATCCGGCAGAAAGCTTTTTCGATGCCGGGACTCTTCTCAACATCAGGAACAAAAAAAGTCTGCAATATACCGACGGGATTAAAAACACGTCGCAGGTGATGGCCACACTCGAAAAGCAGCCCGAAGTCACCGGAATTACGCCGCAGCTCAACTTCAGCGTGTTTTTCCGCAACGGCTCAAAAAAAATCAACGGCAGCATTTCGGGTGTCGAACCAGCTTCTGAAAACCAGCTTTTTGGCATTGGCAGCAAAGTGATTGCCGGAAGCTGGAACAAGCTCGATGTCCAGAAATCAGGCATAATCCTGGGAAAACTGCTGGCCGAAAAACTGAATGTTGGCCTGAACGACAACGTGAATGTGCTGAATTCCGACGGCGTTTCGAAAAACTACACGGTGGTGGGCATCGTGGAAACGTCGGTGAAGGAAATCGACAAGTCGCGCGCATACCTCAATATTGCCACGGCCCGGCAATTTCAGGGCAAAAACTTCGACTATTCGAGCGACATCCAGGTTAACCTGCGCGACCGCGACCAAACCGCTGAACTCGTCAGCCTCCTGAAATCGGCAATTCCCTACCAGGTGGAATCGTGGCAAACGGCTAACCAGCAATTGCTGGCAGCCTCGCAACTGCGCAGCATCATTGCCGTTGCTGTTTCGCTTACCATTTTGCTGGTGGCAGGGTTCGGCATCTACAACATCATGAACATGACCATCAACGAGAAAATCCGCGAAATCGCCATCCTGAAAGCGATGGGATTTTCGGGCGGCGACATTCTGGGCATCTTTCTGGCGCAGGCGGCGGTAATCGGAGTGGTTGGCGCAATCACCGGCGTGCTGCTCGGCCTGGGAATTTCGACCACGGTGAACCTGGTGCCCTTCAAAATAGCCGGATTGACCACTTTGCCCATTAGCTACATTCCGTCCGATTTCATTTCGGCCATTGTTTTTGGCATTGCCACCACGTTATTTGCAGGTTACCTGCCCGCCCGAAAAGCTTCGAAAATCGACCCGGTTGTAATCATCAGAGGATAAGCGATATGAAAACAACAGAAAACGCATTGCAGGTTCGCAACCTGATTAAATATTTCCACGACCCGCAGACTTTTCAGGTCATTAAAAACATTTCGTTCGACGTGAAAAAGGGCGAGTTTCTTTCCATCATCGGCAAGTCTGGCTCCGGAAAATCGACGCTTTTGTACGTGCTTTCAACGATGGATACCGACTACGAGGGAAGCCTCGAATTCAACGGCGAACAGCTCACCGGGAAAACGCAAAACGAGTTAGCCGCTTTCCGAAACGAGCACATCGGGTTTGTGTTCCAGTTTCACTATTTGTTGCCCGAATTCAGCGCACTGCAAAACGTGATGCTTCCGGCCTTAAAACTCGGCAAACATTCGCCTGAAGAAATTGAGCACCGCGCCTACGAGAACCTGCGTTTGCTCGACCTCAAAGAACAGGCGCTGAAAAAAGCCAACAAGCTTTCGGGCGGACAACAACAACGCGTGGCCATTGCCCGGGCGCTGATCAACAACCCATCAGTCATCATGGGCGACGAACCAACCGGAAATCTCGACAGCAAAAACTCGCTGGCCGTTCAGGATATTTTCCGCAACCTGGCCCACGAATTCGGGCAAACCATCATTTGCGTAACCCACGACAACGACTTTGCCAAAAATACCGACCGCACCATCGAAATGGCTGACGGCTTAATCCTGAAATAAATCAAAAAATGATGATCCGAGTTATTGTTTTTTTCTCGCTCGTTCTACTGCTGAAGTCAAGTTTTGGGCAGCAAGGCTCGCCTTTTTCATTCACCTATGAGCCGTCAACTGGCGGCGAAATCCAACAGCGCGGAAGCATTCAGATGGCTTACCCATTGCTGCGTTCGGATCATAACCGCCTGATTATTTCTCCCCAGTATCGTTTCCTTCAAACTGGCAATTCGTTCCCAATTGAAGAAACCAAATTTGCACAAACCTCGCTTCGGGTCATCTGGCAGCATGAGCTGAATGACCGGTGGAACCTGAACTGGGTTGTTGCACCCGCATTTGCTTTCATTTCAGGAAATTATTCGCCTGAAGCATTGACCGGGATGACTGCTCTTCGGTTCAACTGGAAAAAGAGTGAGCAAATTACATACGTTATTGGCCTTTCGTATGCGCAACGCTTTTCGGGAAATCTCCTGATACCGATTGCCGGATTCCGCTGGACTCCGACTGAACGCGCAACTTTCACAGGTACTCTTCCGTTGTGGTTCAGAGCCGAGTGGGCCGTCAAACCAGCATTTCACACCGGGTTCTTTTCAGGAGGAAACGGCTACAACGCCTTTTTGCCCGACAATGCCCAATACAAGTACATATGGCTTCAGGAAAGAAATTTGGGATGGTTTGCCAACCTGAAAATGACGAAAAATTGGTGGGTTTCGCTCGATGCAGGGTACAAACTGAGGCAAAAACTTCGGACCTATACCGAAATGAACCGGAGTTCGTGGCAGATCGGGACACCGCTTTCCGGGAGCAAACAAGAACCTGATTATGAATTTGAATTCAAAGGATGGTTTATTCGGCTTTCGATAGCTTTTCGGATTCACGAATCAGACTCTTTTATCTGATATGTAGTGCGATGGAATTTGAGGGGGCACTACACCATCACCAGCCCATTTTCCCGGAGATTCCTCATTTCCGGGTTGTTCCAGAACAGGATGAAGTCGTCGTTGGTTGCCAGCTCAAAACCGGACTGGAGTTCACCAAATGTTTTGGGGCGGCCCGTTGTGCTGACCGAGAGTTGCGGAAGCTGTTCCAGCAACCATTCGCCTTCTTCTTTTTTCAAAAAAATATGCAGCGTTTTCGTCTTGTTTATAAAGGTCAGTTCCACCATTTCAACGGTTCGGTTCTTTTTCTTTTTGGTGTAAAACCGCGCCGAATATTTACCGCCCAGCCAGTATATCTTTGCCCCGGGGCTTGCCGGTTCGTACTCCTGAAGTTCGATCGACCGCCGGATAAAATCAGGAGGCACCGTGGTGCGCGGGACCCGGAAGTCGAACCAGTCCTGCAACGGGAAATCGAAGCAAAGGCCGTGCATGTAGTTGAACAGCGATTTGCGGAGCCCTTCGGCAAAAAGCTCGTGGCGGCAACCGGTCGGATCGGTAAACTCCAGATCGTTGTTGGCAAAGGTTCCCGTTTTATCCGACAGGAGGCGGGTCTTGAATTTCTCCGGATTTTGGCCTACCGGGCTGTGAACTGTCATCGCAAAGCGGTGCCAGAACCCTGATTGGACTACGCCGGCTTCGAACAACTGCCGGACCACTTCGAGCGAATCGATGGTTTCCTGTGCTGTTTGTGTCGGGAAACCGTACATCAGATAGGCATGGACCATGATGCCAGCTCGGGTGAAGTTGTCGGCAACTTTGGCGACTTTCTCCACGCTAACGCCTTTGTTGATCAGTCCGAGCAGACGGTCAGACGCCACTTCCAGTCCTCCGGAAACCGCGATGCAGCCCGATTCTTTCAATAACAGGCACAAATCGTAGCTAAAATTTTTTTCGAAGCGAATGTTGGTCCACCAAACAACGGTTAGTTTTCGGCGGATAATTTCCAGGGCCAGGGCCCGCATCAGGGCAGGGGGCGCAGCCTCATCGACAAAATGAAACCCGATTTGGCCGGTTTGTGCAATCAGTTGTTCAATGCGGTCGCACAATTGGCTGACGCTGTTCGGCTCGTAACGTCGGATGTAATCGAGTGTTGTGTCGCAAAACGTGCAGCGGCCCCAGTAACAGCCATGTGCCAGTGTTAGTTTATTCCAGCGGCCGTCGCTCCAAAGGCGGTGCATCGGGTTGGCAATCTCGATAACCGACAGGAAACTGTCAAGTGCGAAACCGCTGTAATCCGGGGTACCGGTTTCTGCTTGCGGAAAATCGCCTTCCGGAGCGCCATCAACAAACACAACTGCTCCGTTTTTTCGGAGAAATGTTCGTTTAAGCCGATCGGAAGGGCGCTTGCCATCTAAGTATTCGAGCAGAAAAAGCAGCGGGGCTTCGCCGTCGTCGAGCGTAATAAAATCGAAGTAATCGAAAACCCGCGGATCGGAAAGCGAGCGGAGTTCGGTATTGGGAAAACCGCCTCCCATTATGACTTTAATCTCCGGATAATGCTTTTTTAACCACTGCCCGCATTTAAACGCGCTGAACAGGTTTCCGGGGAAAGGGACCGATAGGGCAACTACAGTTGGGTGGTATTGCCCGATTTTCTCCTGAAGCAGCCGGAACAGAAATTGGTCGATGAACCCGTCCGGAGCCAAAACGGCCTTGTTCAGTTCGTCGAACGAATTGGCTGACCTCCCCAGTTGTTCGGCGTACCGGCTAAACCCAAAATGGGGATCGACTGCTTCAACAATCAGGTCGCTCAGGTCTTCGAGGTAGAGTGTTGCCAGGTGGCGGGCTTTGTCGCGTACACCCATGGTGCCAAAAGCCCAGTCGAGTTCCTCGGCCTGGACAAAACGCGAAGCTTCGGGCAGGTAAGTCCGGTCGCAAATCAGGTGGGCAAGGGTTGCGTTTTTCCCCTGTAGAAAGGCGATGACCGGGCCAATTGTCCGGAGGTACTCGTCGCGCAGGCTGAAAATCCGTTGCCCGTTTTCTGATAGTTCCGGATTTTCTTGTTCAATTTTTTGGAACAAGCAGGTCAGGCCGTCAACCGAGAACAGCGCCAGAATGACTTCAATCCCCAGATCACATTGGTTTGACTCAATAGACCTGGTATTCAGAAACCCTTTCAGGTAAGCTGTCGCCGGATAAGGTGTGTTCAGTTGCGTGAACGGCGGGGTTATCAATAAAATGTTCTGATGCACGGGCTTTGTTTTAGTTCAGTAAAAGTAATACAAAGCCGTGAAATCAGCAGAGATGCGCGATTCTTAAAAATTGCAATTGAAAAACAAATGCCTTAACTTGATATTTATTTTCAAAAACTAAAACTGCAGAATATGGGAATTGTAAAAGAATTTAAGGCATTTGCCATGCGCGGGAACGTGGTCGATATGGCTGTGGGCATCATCATTGGGGGCGCTTTCGGCAAAATCGTTTCTTCGTTTGTAAACGATGTGTTGATGCCACCGCTCGGACTGCTGCTTGGCGGGGTCGATTTCAAAGAATTTAAGGTTGTTCTCCGCGAAGATGTCCTGAACCAGGCTGGTGAAGTGGTAACCAAAGGGGCAACCCTCTACTATGGCAATTTTATCCAGACAACAATTGATTTCATTATCATCGCGTTTGCCATTTTCATGATGATCAAAGCGATGAATACACTGAAACGGAAAGAAGAAGAAAAACCAGCCCCGGCTCCTCCGGCCCCGACCAAAGAGGAAGAGTTGCTTGCCGAGATCCGTGATATTTTGAAGAAACAATCGTAACCGCTATTATTTTTGGAACAGGCTGGCTGGCGGCCGTGTCGGTTGCCTGCCAGCCTGTTTTTTTTATCGGAGCAGCAATCTGGCCGTGCGGCGGCTTTTCTGTTCGATCAAAACCTGGCGCCCGGTTTTGATTTCAGCAACTGCCTGATCGGTATAATACCGGATGGTGATTAGGTCGAGGCCGGTATTGTACTTCACCTCGAACTTACTTTTCAGCTCCGCAATCAGGTTTTCCACCCCGTTTTCGGGTTCGTCAAACGCCAGCGACAAATCGATAGCCGATTGCTGGATTAGTCCAACTTTTAGCCGGTGACGCGCAAACAGCGTGAAAACATCCGAAACGCTGTTGATGCTGATAAACGAGAAATCGGTGGGTGTGAGCGTAATCAGCGCCTGCTTGTTTTTGACAATGAAAATCGGGACTAAGTTCAGCGGTTTATCGATGGCGTGAATCACGGTCCCGGGTAAATCTGGTTCAACAAACGATTTGACTAACAGCGGGATATTTTTGTTTTGCAGTGGTTTGATTGTCTTTGGGTGGATAACCTTGGCCCCGGAATACGATAATTCGATGGCTTCTTTGTACGACAGCTCATCGATTTTCTGTGTGGCCGGCAACACATCGGGATCGGCATTCAGGATGCCTGGCACATTTTTCCAGATACTCACGTTCTCGGCATCGAGCAGGTTGGCCAAAATGGCAGCAGTATAATCTGATCCTTCGCGCCCCAGGGTCGTTGTTTGGTTGGTATTGGTCCCGGCAATAAAGCCCTGGGTCAGGTAAAATTCGCCATTGGTAAACCGAAAGGTTTGGCGGGCCAATTTTTCCGACAGTTCCCAGTTAATGTTCCCTTCGCGGTAGCTGTCGTCCGATTTCAGACAGTGGCGCACATCGATCCACATGTTTTTTAATCCGATGTGATTAAAATACAGGCTGACAATCTGTGTGGAGATCAATTCTCCGTACGAAACAATCTGATCGTACTCATAGTCGAAATTCATAGACGGTTCGCCGCTGATCCGGGTTTCAAGCTGCTGGAACAGTTTCTCAACCTCCGGAAGACGGGTCCCTTCTTGTTCCCAAAGGCCATCAATAATTGCAGCATGATAGCTTATGATTGGTTGTATGGCATGAAGGGCTTCTCCGGTTTGTTTGTAAAAATGACGGGCGACCTCTTCCAGGGCATTGGTCGTTTTGCCCATTGCCGATACCACCAGAACTTTAGCACCCGGGAAACGGGCAAGAATTTGCGCGGCATTGCGCACGGCCCCGACCGAACTGACCGAAGCCCCTCCGAATTTAAAAACCTTCATAACTTGCCTGATAGCGTGTTTGTATTATCAATACTCCGTTAAATTTTAAGCGGCAATAGTGCCGAAATATATAAGTTCTTTGACAATATCTTGATTTTTTAGTTTGTTTGGGTTTACAGCGAACACGCCAATAAATCGTTCGATGAGTAACATATTGTGGTAC
>JAJUGZ010000157.1 GCA_029265715.1 Bacteroidota bacterium | reverse complement strand
GTCCATTAATCAACAAAAAATAACATAAAACACTGATTATGTGTGCTTTATAAAAAAAACAACAAGAAGCATGGCCCAGCCTTAGGCAACAAAGACGTCAACTATAGACAGAGAAAAAGGGGTTTTTAGAGATGCCCTTATGAAATAGCCATAAAAGCAGAAGCTTATACCAACCGAAAATGTACAAATGGCTATTCGCTTCGCGGATTTCACTGCGTAGATCTTTGCTGCGCTCCGATTCGCAAGGTCAATTCCATGTCGGTGCGAATTTTATTGAAAAGCAAAAGCTGTTACGAAAATTGTACGAACCAACATTGAAAATTTATACAGATGAACGATTTAGGTGCAAATCCAAGATTAGAGCGAATTGTAGTATTCGACTATCTTTTTTAAGTCGTCTTCCTTTTTTGCGTTTAACTTATTTGTCTTGATGAAGTTTTCAATTTTTGATTTCTGTTCATTTAGCACTGCTACCAAATCTTTTGCGTTGGAAATTTTCACTGCTTCATTTTCTCCAATTCGGATAAAGTATTCGGGGATTTTATCGACGAATTCGACCGGTTGGGGTTCTTTATAGGCTCCGGCATCCTGGGCTGGCTGAAGGATGATGTTGTATTTTTTCAGCAGACTGGCTTTCCCGTTGGATAATAGTTGGGAATAGCCGCGCAGGATGCGTTTGCTATAGGTATAAGGTGCATAAACAAATTTTGAATCGCCGATGGCAAGCTCAGCAACAATTGATGGTACCGGAATGGCCATCGCAACGCCGTCTTTTCCTTCAAATTCCATTTCGTCGTTGAAAACATTGTAGCGGAACATGATTCCTTCGTATTTTTCGTGCGAGACGGTTAAGAGATGCCCTTTTTCAAATTCTGGCTTCAGGTAAGGACTGCCTTTAATATCTTTTTCGGTCATTACTTTATTAACTCCGGCCTGGGTCCGTTGCATGCGAAAGAAGTCGTCTGTCGATTTTATACTGATTACATGTTGCGCCTGCGATATTCCTGTAAGCAGAAAGAGCGCAGCAACGGTTACAAAAAATTGTTTCATAGCCAGTTTTTTTTTTGAGGTTGTTAGAAACTGTTTAATTTTTATTTGTCTTCCATTATATACTCCTGTCGCATCTTCGATGCGCAGCCCTTCTCTCTATGCATAGAGCGGGGTGAAAAGACCGGTTTCCCGTGCTGAGTGAAAATGATAAAATTGAGTTTCAGATTTTTCGACAGCCTAAATTCAAACAGTCACGAAAGTTAAATAAAATATCTGCAACTTATGGTTTACTTGCATTACATAATTTGGCTCGTGCCGCCTTAAACGATAAAACGGATGGTAACTTCCCGAAACTTTCCGATTACCAAACCTGTTTCTATGTAAATTTGAAAATAGAATTTTGTATTAAGAGCGATGGAACATCATCACGAGCATAATCATACTGGTCGGAATCTGACTTTTACTGTTTTGTTAAACCTGGTTATAACTGTTGGCCAGTTTGTGGGCGGTTTTATCTCCGGAAGTTTGGCTTTGATTTCAGATGCGCTGCACAATTTAAGCGATGTGATCGCGGTTGTCCTGGCGTATGTTGCACACCGAGTCGGGCTGTTGCCGCAGACAAGTAAGTCGTCGTTTGGATATAAACGGGCTGAGATACTGGCAGCATTTATCAATTCGTTGGCATTAATTGCTGTTTCTGTTTACCTGCTTTTTGAAGCCTTTGAGCGGTTTCGGAATCCCAAAGAAGTGGGCTTTGGTTGGATGCTTGCCTTGGGTTTTCTTGGTTTTTTAGCCAATACATTGTCGGTTTTTGCCCTGCATCACGACAAGCAGGAGAACCTGAATATTCGAGCAGCTTATATTCATTTGATCGGCGATGCAATGACTTCTGTGGCTGTTATGATTGGCGCAGTTTGCATCTGGCTCTGGAATATTTACTGGATCGACCCGCTGGTAACTGTTGTGATCAGCGTTTATATTTTTGTGCATACGGTTCAGGTGCTAAAAGAATCGGTGGAGATATTGATGCAGTTCGCCCCATCAGACATTGATCAGGAACAGGTTGTTGAATTGCTGGATAATCTGGATCATATTGAGCGGGTCTATCACATTCATCTTTGGCGGTTATCCGACCGCAGCGTTCATTTCGAGGCCCACATTGTTTTGTCAACAGATTTGCCGGTGTCGGATACTTCACGCATTAGCGAGCAAATAAAACAGATTTTGATGGCCCGGTTTAAAATAACGCATGTGACCTTACAATTTGAATACCCGCAATGTCCGGAACCCGGAAATTGTTAACTGCTGTAGCGTCTTCTGATAAAAAGAAAGATTGCCTCCCTTTCAGGAAACAATCTTTGAAATATCACCGTGGGAGGATAATTTTTGTCTTTCCTCTGTTTGCCTGGGATTATCTGTTTTCTTCGGCGAATTTTCTTCCTGCGCGGAGCGCTTTCAGGTTTAGTTCAACCATTTCTTCTCCTTTTCGGGCAAAAATGCTGCGGATGCCATCTTCAATTTTTTCGAAATCAAGATCGATAAACGGAGAGGCGGCTCCCAGCATTACCACATTTGAAACTTTGCTATTTCCGGTTTCTTTTGCAATCTGATCGGCATCGATTGCAACAAATCGGGGTAAGCTGCGGATTTCATTCATTACTTTATCTACTTCCGGATAATTAGGAATATTCACAAACGGAGTCGTGTTGGTCACCACATATCCCAGAGGAGAAAGATAAGGCAGGTATCTGAGCGATTCCATGGGTTCGACAGAAAGGATCAGGTCGGCATTGCCCATCGGGATCAGATCTGAGGCAATCGGCTTATCCGAAATGCGCAGATGAGAAACAACGGCGCCGCCCCGCTGGCTCATTCCGTGTGTTTCGGCCTGTTTTAAATACAGATCGTTTTCGAGGGCCGCAACGCCCAGAATAGCTGCAATCGAAAGAATTCCTTGTCCTCCAACGCCCGCTAGTATAATGTCTGCTTTCATTTTCTTGATTTTAATAATGATACTTCCGGACTATAACGTCAATCATTCTCGGTTAGGCTTTGTTGCGTTTCCGGCGACTGGCACGCTGGATACATTCCCGTCGTGGGATAATTACCGAGATTCCTTCGTAAGCCAGTTCTTTTCGGAACAATTCAACCATTTCTTCGTGGTTTTTTCGCAGCGGGATGATTACATGGATGTGGGCCGGATCGACTCCAACGCCCTGACAAATGGTTTCGATTTTACCGTAAGCTGATGAATCCTGGCCACCAGTCATCGATACTGATTCGTTGTCGGAGATTACAATAGTCATGTTGGCTTTTTCGTTAACTGCGTCGAGCAATCCGGTAATTCCGGAGTGAGCAAAAGTTGAGTCGCCAATGACAGCTACGGCGGGAATTAACCCGGCGTCGGCAGCGCCTTTGGCCATGGTAATCGAAGCGCCCATGTCGACACAGGTACTGATTGTTTCGTATGGAGGAAGCGCACCCAGGGTGTAACAGCCTATATCAGAGAATACTCGTCCGCGCCCGTACTCTGCAAGTGCTTCGTTCATGGCTCGGTAAACATCTTGGTGCCCACATCCCTGGCACAAGGCTGGCGGGCGGTTGGCCACGACTTCCGGAACAGGCATTCCTGATTGCACTTCGAGCCCCAATGCTTTTGCCACCAAATCGGGATTTAATTCGCCGGCTCGGGGCAGCGTGTTGTCTAAGCGTCCTTTTATAATTGAACTCTCATCGAAAAAGCCCTTCAGCATTTCTTCAACCAACGGGGCGCCTTCCTCAAGGACCAGCAACTGGTTGCATTCGAGGCGAAGACGTTTGATCATTTTCGCCGGAAGGGGATATTGCGATACTTTTACGACCGGATAAGGACATTGCCCGTCGAAACATTCCATCAGGTAGTTGAACGAAATTCCGCAGGCAACGATTCCCAGACTTTTGTCGGGGCCATCCAGGTATTTGTTGTATTCCGACTCTTCCGACATTTGCAGAAAGGCATCCTGGCTTTGCAGCAACAAATTGTAGCGGCGGCGGGCAATGGCCGGAAGCAGGATGAATTGCTTGGGATCGTGTGGAAGCCTCAGTTGGTTTTCTTCGAGCACATCCTTGCGGATGATCCCCGCCCTGGAGTGTGCCATGCGGGTTGTGATGCGCAGCATGACCGGAACCCCTGCTTTTTCAGAGAGCTGGAACCCGTTGCGCGCCATATCATAGGCTTCCTGTTGGTTCGACGGTTCCAATACCGGGACCATGGCAAAACGTCCGTAAAAACGGGAGTCTTGTTCGTTTTGCGATGAGTGCATCGACGGGTCGTCGGCCACAGTCACAATCAGACCCCCGTTAATGCCGGTCATTGCCGAGTTCACGAATGCGTCGGCGGCCACATTTAAGCCGACGTGTTTCATGCAAACCATGGCTCGTTTCCCGGCATATGACATGCCCAGGGCCGCCTCATAAGCTGTTTTTTCGTTCGCCGACCATTGCCGGTGTATATTCCGTTGTTCAGCCAATTCGTTTTCCTGAATAAATTCTGTAATTTCTGTCGATGGAGTGCCCGGGTAGGCATAAACCCCAGACATACCGCCATCGATGGCTCCCTGTCCGATTGCCTCTACCCCCAGGAATAAGTGCTTTTGCATAATTCAGTTGATTTTTTCTGATTTTTGGGAACCCAAAATTAATCGATTCGGCCCCGAAAACAACATCGCGGTTGCTGTTTTGCTGTTTCTCCTGAAATTTAGAATGAATATAAGCTGAATGGAAAGGAACATTGGTTTTAAAAAATTGCTGGCAGAAGATTGCAGGGCCCCTCATTTTTGTACTTTCGTGAAGCACCAATAACTTTTTCACTGAACTAAGTCGACTTCGTGGAAAAACTGCTCCATATCGTTGCCTTCAATATTCCATATCCGGCCGATTACGGCGGAGTGATAGATATATATTATAAGGTGAAGGCCTTGTCGGAGGCTGGCGTGGAAATTATACTGCATTGTTTTGAATATGGGCGCACCCCACAACCGGTCTTGGAAGAGCTTTGCCGAAAAGTATATTATTACAAACGAGAAAGCGGGTTTCGGTATTTATTTTCACCAGAACCGTATATTGTCGTTACCAGAAAAAGCAGGGAATTACTTCAGAACTTAGTTAAAACTCCGGCGCCTGTTTTGTTTGAAGGGCTGCATAGCTGTGCGTGGTTAAACCATCCGGGATTGAAAGACCGCCTGAAAATTGTCAGGACCCACAATGTCGAGCATCATTATTACAGTGGGTTGGCCCGGGCAGAGAAAGATCTTGCCCGTAAATTTTACTTCTGGCTCGAGGCATATAAGCTCCGGCAATATGAGCCGAAACTAAGAGGCGCCGATCGGATTCTGGCTATTTCGCCTTCGGATGAGGCATATTTCCGGTCACGATATGTGAAGACCGAATACATTCCGGCATTTCATCCGTTTAATGCAGTTTGTTCAACGAGGGGAAGAGGAGAATATGCCCTCTTTCACGGGAATTTGTCGGTGGCAGAAAATGTCAAAGCGGTGAACTTTCTTTTGGACGAAGTTTTTAGTCAGGTTCAACTTCCTTTTTGCGTGGCCGGGAAAAATCCGTCAACCGAATTGACTGCAAAAATCATGCGCTATCCTCATGTCCGGTTGGTTACCAATCCTTCAGGAGAAGAAATGGACCGTTTAATTGCCGGGGCGCAAATGTGCGTAATCCCGAGTTTTCAGGGTACCGGAGTGAAACTGAAATTACTGGCATCACTCTTTGCGGGGCGGTTTTGTATTTGTAACTCAATTATGGTTCAAAATACCGGTTTGGAAGATTTGTGTCTGATTGGTGATTCAGCTAAGCAAATCAGGAAGCTGGTTGAAGAATATTTTCCGGTCGACTTTGACCAGTTTATACAAAACGAGCGGAGGAGGGTCCTCGAAACTACTTTCTCGAACCAGAGCAATGCAGAAAAAATCCTTGATTTGATCCGGTAACAATTAAATTCTACTTTTTTACATAAGGGCATCTCTAAAAACCCAATGTTAATATATTTGTTTAATTGTTAATATTTTAAGCATGGGATATATGGTTAGATTGCCTATTTTACAGTACAAAAAAGAGCAACAATGAAGAATATCAATATGCTAGGCCTATTT
>JAJUGZ010000045.1 GCA_029265715.1 Bacteroidota bacterium | reverse complement strand
AAATAGGCCTAGCATATTGATATTCTTCATTGTTGCTCTTTTTTGTACTGTAAAATAGGCAATCTAACCATATATCCCATGCTTAAAATATTAACAATTAAACAAATATATTAACATTGGGTTTTTAGAGATGCCCTTTAGAATAAGCACCCAGGTTCAAAGTTCCCGGAGGCATGCTCTCAATGAAATTATACGAATGCTCTTGACCCTCCTCATGAAACACATAATTGATCCAAGTAGGCGAATCCATAAAGGTTCCTTTTATGCCGAGGTTTCGGGCCACTTTTGTCAGATAGGCCTGAATTCTATAGGAGGGAATACCGTATGTATGAAGCGCTTTACCGAGTTGTATAATGAATTTGTAATTTTCTGTTTTCTCCATCGGTTGGTTTAGTGTTTGTGTGCTACAAACTTAACAAGTTTCCACAAAGAAACTTTAGAAAGTTATTGCCCGGACAAACTACTAACTAAGAAGCATTCGGGAATATTCAGAAATGTGCTCTATTACTCCTATCAAACACAAAGAGAGTCAGAACTTAATCTAACTCTCTCTGTATCTGAGAGCGGGAAACGGGGGTCGAACCCGCGACCCTCAGCTTGGGAAGCTGATGCTCTACCACTGAGCTACTCCCGCAATTGCAGGCACAAATCTATAAAATAAACCAATTCAAACAATAGGTCGTTAGGACTTTCCGATATATTTTCGGACAGGATATTGCTTTTTTATATTTTTCCCCGGGTCTATGTTATAGAATTAATGCAGAAATATTGCCCTTGTGAATATTTGATTACTTTTGCGCCAAGATTCTATTACATTTCTATTGTTGCCTTATTACCCTTACCTGCAAAATGAAATGTAATAAAACAAAGCCATAAAAAAAGCCAGTGTTCATTTATCGGGAAAGCTACGAAACTCTGTGTGAGGTTTCATTTTTATTTATTTTTTTCAAACGAGGATTATGGCATTACAGGAGGAATTTGAAAAACAAGGACTTTGGCTTTTCCGGTATCGGGGCATTCTGCCCATTGGAATTGTGGGCATCGGAGCTGTTTTATATCTATTGCAAAAAGTTGATCCGGAACAGGGGATACTGGAACAAGCTCCCTACGAAAAGTATTACGAATATTTTTGTTTATTCATCAGTTTTATCGGACTGGTTATCCGAGCCTACACAGTCGGGTTTACACCCAGAAATACATCGGGAAGAAACTATAAGGAGCAGGTAGCCGATACATTAAACACCACGGGTATTTATTCTGTTGTCCGTCATCCGTTGTATCTGGGCAATTTCTTCATGTGGCTCGGGCCCGCGTTACTTACGGCCAACATTTGGTTCATCATCGCATTCAGCTTTTTCTACTGGATTTATTATGAGCGCATTATGTTTGCCGAAGAACAATATCTCCGGAGGAAATTTGGAGAACAATACACCGAATGGGCCAGCCGGGTTCCGGCCTTTATTCCCTCCTTCGGGAAATTTGTTCGCCCCTCGTTGTTTTATAGCTGGCGAAAAATGCTACGAAATGAGAAAAATGGGCTTCTCAATGTTTTCCTGATTTTTGCTTTACTGGATATCTCGGGGAAAATGTTGCAAAAAAATTCACAATACAACCCGGTCATTCTTTATGGCTGCATCTTCTCGATTGTAGCCTACATTGTTTTAAAAGTGTTGGCAAAAACAACAAAAATGCTCGATTTGTTTCAATAGAAACAAAATACAAAAAAGCAAGGATTTTGGATTTTAAATACGACAACCGGGCCCTGTCATAAACAGGCCTTTTACAACAAAGCCCCCGCCGTCCTTCCGGATGACGAGGGCTTTTAATTTCTAACTTATGTATAAAGAGAAACTAAACGCCTCGGTCGTTCATTAAACGCCCAACTTGCTGCGCCGTATTTGCTCCGCTTTAGTGAAGTTGTATGTCACCACATGGCCTTTCAGCGGAACAATCTTTTCGTGAATAATATCGATGAAACTTTCGGGCTGCGGGAAGAATGCATATTCCAGCTCGTAAGCGGGGGTAATCCAGTCGCGCGAACCCAATACAGCTGGCGGCGCATCGAGATCGTCGAATGCCAGCTCAGTGATGTTGCGTGCCAGGTCATTCAGGAACGATCCGCGAGCAGTCGCATCGCTCGAAATTACAATACGTCCCGTCTTCTTGACTGACGCAAGCACCTTTTCGTAATTGAACGGGACAAGCGAACGGGCATCGATCACCTCGGCGCTCATGCCATATTTTTCTTCCAGGATTTTAGCGGCATCCAACGCACGATAAAGAGTTGCGCCAATGGTCAGGATGGTTATATCTTTCCCTTCCCGTTTGATGTCCGGCTCTCCAAATGGAATTTCATAATATCCTTCAGGCACACCGCCTTCGTGGAATTGTTCGCCAATTTCGTAAATGCGCTGGCTTTCAAAGAAGACAACCGGATCGGTTCCCTGCAGGGCCGAGTTCATCAAGCCTTTAGCATCGTACGGGGTTACCGGGAAGCAAACTTTCAATCCGGGAATGTGCGCTGTCAATGAAGTCCAATCCTGAGAGTGTTGAGCGCCATATTTCGACCCAACCGAAACGCGTACAACAACCGGCATCTTTAGAATATTCCCGCTCATAGCCTGCCATTTGGGCAACTGGTTGAAAATCTCGTCACCACAGCATCCAAGGAAGTCGCAATACATAATCTCCGGAATCACACGCCCACCGCACATGGCGTACCCAATGGCCGTACCGATGATCGCAGCTTCGGCAATCGGAGAGTTAAACAACCGGTGGTATGGAAGTGCTTCGGTCAACCCGCGGTAAACAGCAAATGCGCCCCCCCAGTCTCGGTTTTCTTCACCATAAGCGATCAACGAAGCATCTTTATAAAAACGATCAATAATGGCTTCGAAAATACCATCGCGAAGCTGGAATTGCTTCATTTTGGAGAAAGGTTTTCCATCTTTGTCGAAAGCAAACCGTTCTTTTTTGGCAATTTGTTGGACACGTGGATTTTCATTCATCGGATGGTTCACATCGGGCTTTGCATCCGACATGGAATCAATCGACTGGTTCGAAAACATCATGGTTTCCAACAGATTGGGTTCTTTGCGCAAATCCATGCGTGGAGAGAGTTCGTCGTCAATTGACAGCTTAAATGTATCAAACATGATTTCTTTGACCCCTGTCAAAATTGCATCCAGCTCGTTCTGTGTAGCGACACCTGCTTCGATGAGTTGTTTCCCAAAAGCGATGATGCAATCCTGTTCTTCCCATGCCTTAAGTTCTTCAGTCGTACGATATGACGACGAATCGGAAGGCGAGTGCCCGCTAAAGCGATAGGTAAGAACGTCAATCAGAATTGGTCCCTTTTTCTTTTCAATTAAAGCTTTTTTACGACGATAAGCTTCAATAACAGCCAGGGGGTTGTAACCATCGACCCGTTCGGCATGCATTTGTTCTGGGTTGACCCCGGCGCCAATACGGGCAGCAATATCAAAGCCCATGGTTTCACCGCACGTTTGTCCACCCATTCCATACTGATTATTCATGATGTTGATAATCACCGGAAGACCTCCCTTCATATCGTCGGGCCACAGCTTTTTAAACTGATCCATCGCAGCAAAAGTAAGCCCTTCCCAAACTGGCCCGCGCGCCATTGATGCATCTCCGATATTGGCTACAACAACTCCTGGTTTGCGGTTAACCTTTTTGTAAAGAGCCGCACCAACGGCAATACTACCGCTACCACCTACAATGGCGTTGTTTGGATAAATACCAAATGGCGTAAAGAAGGTGTGCATACTTCCGCCCAATCCTTTATTGAAACCGGTTGTACGGGCAAAGATTTCGGCAAGTGCCCCATACAACAGGAAACGAATTCCTAATTCTTTTATATCGTTCCCTTTGTACGCTTTTTTAGCAACATTAAGAGTCGCCCCGTCCCAAAATTCGGTCATAATCTTTTCAAGCTCTTTTGAATCGAGCGTTTCGATGGCACGTAATCCTTTTGCCAGAATTTCGCCATGGCTCCGGTGCGATCCAAAGATAAAATCATCGACGGTTAAAGTATAAGCCATCCCAACAGCAGCGGCCTCCTGACCTGCAGAAAGATGAGCCGGCCCCGGATTGTTATATTCAACACCATTATATCCACCAGTCGTTTTTACAAGGTGGAGCATGGTTTCGAACTCACGAATTACCACCATGTCGTGATAAATTTTCTTCAATTCCTCTTTTGTGAAATTTTTACTTTCCAGCTCCTCGCGAATTGTTTTGTTGTATTGATTAACTGGAATCGGTTGGAAAACTATTTCTCCAGACTTCCTTACTTCATCCGGATTAATAAATTGACTTTTGGGCATCGTATTTCGTTTTAAATTTGTTTTCTCTTTAAATATTTGCGTGGGTTTGAGTTACGGGTGTGGGTTGTTTCTCGAACACAGAACCTGTAACTTCTTAAAATAAAAAGCAAGTTTCTTTGATGATTTCGCTTACCGTCGGGTGTGGGAACACAATCTCCTGAACATCCTGAACGCGCAGTTGGGCTTCGATCAAGGCGCAAGCGCCCCAAATCATTTCTGAACAAGCTCCGCCCACCAGGTGAACCCCCAGTATCTCGCCGTATTTTTTCCCGGCAATGACCTTACAAAAACCGTCTTTCCCTTCATTCTCGGCCACGAAACGCCCGGCATAAGCCATCGGCAATTTCTGAACTACCACGTCGGTCCCTTTTTCTTTGGCAGCCGATTCTGTAAGGCCAACTCCGGCAATCTCCGGATGCGTATAAACAACGCCTGGTATAGCATCGTAACGCATCACATCTTTCCGTCCCAACATGTGGTTCACGGCAACCTCTCCTTCGCGACTGGCGGTATGAGCCAACAAAGAAAACCCGGTAATATCGCCAGCGGCATACACATTCGGCACATTGGTCCGGCAGTTCTGATCGATCTTTATACCACGGGGGGTAAATTCAACGCCGATGTTTTCCAACCCGATTCCGGCCACATTGGCACGACGGCCAACTGAAAGCAAGACCTGTTCTCCCGTGATTTTAAATTCCTGACCATCTTTCTCGAAAATAACTTCTTTCCCATTTAGCTTCGTAACCCGGGCATTCAAATGAAATTCAACACCTTTTTTGACAAACTCTTTTCGGACAAAAGCGGCAATTTCTTCGTCGACGCCGGTCAAAATCTCCGGAAGCATTTCAATGACGGTCACCTTTGTCCCCATGGCATTAAAGAAATCGGCGAACTCACTGCCAATTACGCCACCCCCAATGATAACCAGGCTTTCCGGCCTTTCTTTGAGCTGAAGAATTTCGCGGTTTGTCAGTACAAGCGATGGATCTAACCCCGGAATGGGAGGAACAGCCGCTTCGGAACCGGTACAGATCAACAGGCGGTTTGCCTGATATTCCTGTCCTTCAGATTCAATTGTAATTATTTCGCCCCGCTTTTCCTTAATCACTGCTTTTGACATGACCACGTCGGCCTTGGCATGTTTCATCTTTGCGCCGACACCGGCTACCAGCTTCCGCACAACCTTATCCTTGCGGGCCATGATTTTTTTGAAGTCAAATGAAATATTTTCCACGCCGATGCCATATTTATCGGCTTCATGGGCATACTCAAGCACTTTGGCCGAATTCAAAAGCGTTTTGGTCGGGATACAGCCTTCATTCAGGCAAACCCCGCCCAGCGCACGCATATCAAAAACAACCACGCTCATCCCTTTAGCTCCGGCGCGTTCGGCAGCAACATATCCGGCAGGACCGCCGCCCAGAATTGCTAAATCATATATTTTACTCATTCTTTTGATTTTTAGATGACAGATACAAAATGTTGGATATTAAACATTTGATATTAGACCGAAAAACATCTCCACAAGATTTAGACAGAGCCGAGTTTTGATCGATTGTCTATTATCGATAATCGATCGACTCGTTTTAAATTGTCAAATTTTCGATCTGTTCCTTAATTTCTTTCAGGAACAAAGTTGCTTCGCCTCCATCCAGTGCCTGATGGTCATAAGTCAACGAGAGTCCCATCATCGGGACAAAACCATACACGCCATCTCCCAAATCTTTCGGACGCGGGACAATGGTACAAACGCCCAAAATGGCCGTCTGCGGAATGTTAATTACCGGGGTAAACATTTCAACGCCATAATTACCCAGGTTCGAAATGGTAAACGATGCGGCCTCGGGAGCCAGCAATTCAGGATTCACACTGCCCTTACGACACTGGGCTGCAATGGATTGCATCTGAGCAGAAAGCCCCTCAAGCGAAAGATCGTCAGCATTTTTAATTGCCGGGACCATCAGCCCACGGTCAGTATCAACAGCCAGGCCTAAGTGTACTTTTTTAAACCAACGCATGCTGTCGCCGATGAAATGAGTATTCACCTGCGGAAATTTCTTCAGTGCCTTGATCACTGCAAAACAAACCAAGTCATTGATGGTAATATTTTGTGAAATCTGACCGGCATCCAGCGCTTTTTTGAACTTTTTCCGCAAAGCCATAATGGTACGGGCATCAGCGCTCATGTGGTGGGTCAGCTGAGCCGAGTTTTGCAACGAAGTGTGCATAGCTTTGGCAATAAGCTTACGAATATTGGTGAGTTTTTTCACCTCAAAATCATCTCCATAGACCGGGTTGTACGCGATCAGGTCCTGGACAGCCGTTTTGCCGCCCAAACCAGTTGCTGTGTCGCCCGGTTTCAGTCCTTCGGTTCTTGCAACTTCCCGGGCCAGCGGGGTAAGTCTTGGCGCTACAGCTGCCGCAGCTTCGATGTCGCGCGCAATGATTCGCCCTTCCGGACCAGAACCAGCCAATTGCTGATAGGCTATGCCTGCTTTTTCCGCCAGATTTTTAGCCCTCGGCGAAATCTTCACTTTATCAGATGGCTCTGAAACAATTTTAACTTCAGAAGCAACTTCTGCTTTCACCTCAACAGCCGGAGCCGCCTTTGTAACTGCCTCTTCTGCTGCCGTCGAAACGCCGCCTGGCAAAAACTCGTCGATTGATTCTCCTGGCTGTCCAATCACCGCCACATTAACTAAAACAGGCACCTCATCGCCTTCGACAAAAAAGGTTTCCAGAAGGACCCCGTCTGCTTTTGCTTCTTCCTCGAATGAAGCTTTATCGGTTTCGTACGAGAACAGGATATCGCCAACTTTTACAGCATCGCCTTTCTTTTTGTACCACTCGCCAATGATGCAAGTTTCTACCGACTGCCCCTGCTTGGGCATAATTACCGGAATTGCCATATTTAATTAGGTTTTACAACTTGTTAATACAACTACATCGAACTACAAAAACAAAAACATTAATTAATAATGATTTACATTCATATTTTATTTGCGGATGTAAAAATATATTTTAGCACTTGTATTTACAAGTTAAATTTACACATTTCGCAAAAATTATTACTTTTGATTTTTAAATAGCTGAAGATGACCGACGGAAACAAAATCCCTCAATACAAAAAACTTTACGAGATTCTTCGGAAGCACATCCTGTCAGGAACTTACAGCGAAGGAAGTTTGCTCCCGTCTGAAAACGAACTGTGCGCGGTTCATGGACTAACCCGCCCAACCGTCAGGCAGGCCTTGGATGCCTTGGTCCGGGATGGGTTTATTCAGAAAAAGCAGGGAAAAGGCAGTATTGTCAGAAAACCACCTCAGGATATTGGCATTCTGAGTATTTCCGGAACAGCATCGGCGATTGGGCGCGGTTATCTGAAAACTCAGATCCTGCAAAAACCATCAATCCAGCCATGGCCTCAACCATTCACATTCGATTTATCAGAAATCGAACTGGTATCAGGCTGCATTTACATGGAACGCCTGCGCTTTGTCGACGACCAACCTGTTTTTTACGACATTAACCGCATTCCCAACATCAACCTTCCCCGGTTTTCAAGTCGTTCGTTCGAGAACAAATCCTTATTCGAAATACTTCGCAACCAATATCAAATCGAAATAAAAGGCGGAGAACAGAAATTAAAAGCCATAAAGGCAAGCAGGCAAATCAGCAGCTTATTAAACATTCCGGAAGGCGAGCCGGTTTTATATATCGAACGGAAACTCTACACAAACCGGGAAGAACTGAATATCTATTCAACCATTTATTTCAACTCCGAAAAACATTCCATTTACGGAAACTTCTAAATTGCAGGACACAACAAAAAATCAGGCAATAAAAAAGAAGGGTGCCCTTGGCATCCACCCCAAATGCTGTTCGTAACGAACCGAGCACCCCGAAAAGATATCTTTGATTAAATAAAACGTCAGATCATAAAGTGAACAAAACATTCAAGAGAGAACGAATGTGATCAGTTCAACTTTTTCAGGCGGGAACAAAGATAATTATTATACAAAAGCATCAAACAGGGCATAATATGATTTTAATCATATTTATCTGAACGAATTCAATCCAAGCTGTTTCAAAAATCATTGAAAAAATTTCACTTTAAAAGAATAAAAACGGCTTCTGTGTTGTTTTCTTTCTATAATCAGTAAAAAATTTTCATATTTGCGACAAAATACAATATAAATACCCAATTCTAAGAAAATGAAAGTTTTAAAGTTTGGTGGCACTTCAGTAGGAAGTCCGGAAAACATGCGGGCGGTGATGGGCATCATCGCGAACGGCGAGCAAAAATTAGTTGTGTTGTCAGCCATGTCGGGCACAACAAACTCGTTGGTTGAAATCGCAAATTACCTTCATAAGAAAAATAAAGACGGGGCTCGTCTGGTGATCAGCCAACTGGAGCAGAAATACAACAAAGTTGTGACTGAACTATACAAGACCGATGAAAAAAAGGAAAAGGGTAAGAAGATTATTACCGACATTTTTAATACAATTAAATCTTACACCGCAAGCGAATTCAGTGAAGTAGTTGAAAATGCTATTGTAGCCCAGGGTGAACTCATTTCTACAGCGCTGTTTACCGAACTAATGGTTGAAAATGGCTATAAAGCCGCTTACCTGCCGGCACTGGAATTTATGCGCATTGACAGCGATAAAGCAGCCGACCTGTTCTACATCCGCGAGCATATTGCCGAGGTTCTGAAGAACGCCGGCGAAGCAGACTATTATATTACCCAAGGGTTTATCTGCCGCAATGCAAACAACGAAATCGACAATTTGCAACGCGGCGGAAGCGACTACACTGCAACCCTGATTGGCGCAGCCATCGATTCAGAAGAAGTTGAAATCTGGACCGACATCGACGGGTTCCATAACAACGACCCCCGCTATGTTGAAAACACCCGGAAAATAGACCAACTTTCGTTTGACGAAGCTGCCGAGCTGGCTTATTTTGGAGCTAAGATCCTTCACCCACAAACAGTGCTTCCGGCAAAACTGCAAAACATTCCGGTCCGTTTGAAAAACACCATGAACCCATCAGACTCCGGGACACTGATTGCCTCCCAGTCAAGCGGGAAAGGCATCAAAGCGGTTGCCGCCAAAGACGGGATCACTGCCATCAAAGTACGCTCATACCGCATGCTGAATGCCTACGGGTTCATGAAGAATCTGTTTGAAGTATTCGATTTTTTCAAAACATCGGTCGATATGGTTACCACTTCAGAGGTTGCCGTTTCCCTGACGATCGACAACACCAAGCACCTCAACGAGATCGTTGCCGAGCTGAAAGAATATGGCGAAGTTGAAGTGGACACCAACATGAGCATTATCTGCATCGTGGGCGATATGATTGCCGAAGAAAAGGGGATTGCAACCAAAATATTTGATGCGCTCGCCCATATTCCGATACGGATGATATCCTACGGCGGCAGCCGTCACAATATTTCCGTATTGGTTTCGACCGACCTGAAGAAAGAAACACTGAACGCGTTAAGCAAATACGCATTAAACAATTAAATATCTTCAAATTAAAAGCCCGCAAAACAACGGGCTTTTAATTTGAAGATATAGTTGCTATATCTATATTTGAAACAACAACTATGGAAAATTTTGAATTAAACAACTCGCTTGGATATCTCGTCAGCCAAACACACAATCTGATGCGCGCCTGTTTTAATCAGCAAATAAAATTACTTGGCATCCAGGCTACCGCAGAACAGTGGGGTTTACTTCACCTTATAAAAAATTCACCCGGATTGAAGCAAAGCGAAATAGCCAACGCCAGCTTAAAAGACAAAACCAATGTGACCCGCATGCTGGATATTTTGCAACGCGAAGGCTACATCCTGCGCAAAGATGATCCGGTTGACCGCCGCACATTCAGAATATACATTACTCCGGAAGGAGAAAACCTGCTCGAACAAATAACTCCGGCTGCAATCCGGAGCAACAGCTTAGCAACAACCGGGCTAACCGCCCCGGAACAGGCTCTTTTACAAACGTTACTCATGAAAATTATCACACAATTGTCTCAAACCAATAAACCAGTCAACAAATGAACACGGTACAAACAATCGGAACTGATTTTTCGGAAAACCTCCAGCTCATAAAATATCAACCAGTCGGCCTTTACATCAGCGATGAAAAACCTGGAAATGCGATCGAACTAAAGAAAAAAGGCAACGGGTGCATTGTCCCGTTAATTCTAAAAGCTTCCACCGGGCAGCCTGTCGTTTTTTCTGAAGACTCAACCGGATGGCCATGCTCTGCATTTTACTTAGGGTTTCAGGATTCAATTTTCGAAGGCATTGAATATTTTCTTTCCACTAAAGATGATTTTTGGCGCCCATGCGAACGTTTCATCGAAAATCCGGCTTTAGCCAAATCATTTATTGACCATGTTCAGGCTATAAAACCCGCCAAACGGTATGTGGTATTCAAACTGTTGTCAGAATTTACCGGCCCCGAAGAGCCCGAAGTTGTCCTGTTTTTTGTCAACCCGGACCAGTTGAGCGCCCTCGTGTACCTGACCCATTTCGATGCCCCCGAAGCTTTTGACAGGATAATCACGCCATTTGCTTCTGCCTGCATGACCCTCGCTACTCTCCCCCTGAAACTTGCACGAAACAACGAACAAAAGGCTGTATGCGGATTGCACGACCTTTCGGCACGAGCAAGACTCCCCAAAGATCTCCTTTCAATCGCATATCCCTACCCATTCCTGAAATCTATCTGGCAAAAACTTCCGGATACATTCATGCAAACAGAACTCTGGCAAACGATAAAAAAAAGGATTAACCAGGATTAATTACCGAAGGACGCAAACCTCGCTAAACGTTTCGCGCGAGGCAACCCGCACATTAAAACGGGAGGTTAGCGATTGAAAACAAGCTTCTGCCAGGTCTGGACGGTTATTTTCTCCGGAAAGATGGCTCAAAAAAACATGCAACAATTCGGGGCCGCTGTGGTCGCGCAGCAACTCGAATGCCTGCAAATTGGACAGATGCCCGACATCTGATGCAACCCGCCTCTTCAATGGATATGGATATGGGCCATCCCAAAGCATCTGCTCGTCGTAGTTGGTCTCTAAAAACATGGCATGACACAGCTTCAGGTTCGAAATCACGTTGGAACAGGCATGCCCCATGTCGGTAAAAACCCCGATCTGCCAGCCATCGTGTTCAACCCGAAAAGAGCAGGGTTCGGCAGCATCGTGATTCTTCAAAAAAGGATAAATCGTAAAAGAACCAATAGAAACAGGCTTATCCGGAGTAAAAAATTCGACCCGTTCCGGTCGATTAGGTTCGCCTGCGGCCATCCAGGTTGCTTGGGTAAACCAAACAGGCACACGCAACTTGTTGCCCAATACCCGAACGCCACGAACATGATCGGAGTGCTCGTGGGAAACAAAAATCCCGCGAACCTTGCGGGCATCCAGCCCCGCACCAGCCATGCGGGATAAAACCTGTTTACACGAAACTCCGGCGTCAATCAAAACAGCATCGCGGCTATTCCCGATATAATAGCAATTCCCGTTACTTCCTGATGCCAACGCACAAATCTCGACCATAGCCCCGTGTTTTAATTTACCGCGATTGCGTCTAATACTTGTTGTGCCGTAATGTTTTTGCCTCGAACAATGATGTGGGCCTTCTCGTAAAACGGACGGCGCTTTTGCATCAACTCGTCGATGAAAACAAGCAATTCGGCTCGCGATTTACCTTTAATCAACGGACGTTCAGTTTTGGATCCCATTAACCGATCGGCTAATTCCTCATAATCAACGTCCAGGAAAACGCAAGCGCCTGTTTCATTCATGAGCGCCATGTTGTCGAAAAAACACGGCGCCCCCCCACCCGTTGCCACAATAACATCAGAAAATTCAGAAACTTCGCGCAGTGCAGCCTGCTCTTTTTTCCTGAAGCTCTCCTCTCCTTCTTCTGCAAAAATCTGGGGTACTGTTTTAAAATATTTGTTTTCCAAATACGTATCGAGATCAATAAATGTCAGGTTCAACATTGCAGCAAGTTGCCGCCCCAATGTCGATTTGCCGCTCCCCATGTAGCCTATCAGGTATATTCTCATAATTGCCATTTAAAACTCCAGCGACATTTGGTTCGGATCTTCGCGCTCCGGACGTTTTACCTCGAACGGGATGTCGTCGAAATTGGGCAATTCTGGTTCGGCCGAGACTTCCGGTTCCAACTCATCGTCGTGAATGTCTTCATCTTTGATAACCGGCTCGAGCTCGCGAATATTGCCTACTTCGTAAACCGATAGCCGTTTCCCTTTCGCTTTGTATGATTTAACCCCGATAAACTCGGCCACTTCAATGATTTCATTTTCGCGCGCCTCATTTTTGCCGCCAAATTCAATTTCGAAACGCGGATAGCGGACCCAGGTAACACTTACCAGACGGTTATCCGGATTCTCACCGATGAAGTTTGTCCGCTTATTCAGAATTTCCTCAATCTGGAACCGCTTGACGTAATAGAAGCCCTGCTCGGCATCGAAATAAACCACCGACAGTATCTTGCGGGGATCAAATTTTTCAATGACCAGGATTCCATCGTCAAAATGGTTTTCCAGATCGAAGCTGGTTAGCAGAAAATCGCCGTTTTTATACAAAACCAGTATCCGGTCTTCGCCACTAAATTCGCCCAGATATTTTCCGCGGTTGTCCGAATTTAACCGAAGCACATCCTCATCGAACCAGATCTTCCTTCCTCCCAGCGTCGACAGGCCCTTTTCTTTCAAGGCGATGCGATGAACCTCATTTTTGGTCAGCAAATTTCCCATTGCTCCACGGTTTTTGATGGCCAGCTCGCCAAAATCGACTTCAAAAATCATCTTTTTGATCCGAGGTTTGGGCTTCAGGGTAACACGGATCACTTCGGCCTCGCCATTCGGGTTAGCCGAGAAATAAACGATCTTTGACCCCGGGGTCCCCTGCGTCAAATCATATTCTTTGTCGCGCGTAACACCGGTAATGGCGAAACGCTTCATAAAGTGGCTACCGTTTTTACCGTCGCGATACACCACGTTATAGATCGTCCGGGTGTCGTTCTTTTTAAAGACAGCAAGATAAAGGATATTCTTACCAATAAAAGCCTTGTCGCTCACCTTGGTGATGAAATATGTCCCATCTTTCCGGATCACAATGATATCGTCGATATCGGAACAATCGCACACATACTCGTTCTTTTTCAGGCTAGTCCCCATAAAACCTTCCTCGCGGTCAATATACAGCTTTTCGTTGGCAACAACCACTTTGGTTGCTTCGATATTTTCGAAGTTCCGGATCTCCGTTTTTCGTTCGCGCCCCTTGCTATATTTGGCTTTTATTCGTTCAAACCATTCGATGGTATACGGAATGATGTGTTCGATGTGGTGATCGATCTGGGCAATTTCGTCTTCAATAGCCTGAATATGATCGTTGGCTTTATCGCTGTTGAACTTCAGAATCCGGGCCATCTTAATTTCCATCAACCTCAGGATGTCGTCGCGGGTTACTTCACGATGGAGCTTTGGCTTCCAGGGCCCCAGGCGAAAGTCGATATGAGCAATCGCTTCGTCCATATCGGCAGCCTGCTCGAATTCTTTGTCCTTATAAATGCGTTCTTCAATGAAGATCTTTTCGAGCGAGGCAAAATGCCAGGCTTCTTCCAGTTCCCCCCGTTTAATTTCCAATTCAAGTTTCAATAAAGAAACCGTTTGATCGGTATTAATCTTCAGGATTTCTGAAACGCCCAAAAATTTCGGTTTATCGTCCTGAATAATGCAACTATTGACTGAAATCGAAGTTTCGCAATCGGTAAAAGCATACAGTGCATCAATTGTCTTGTCCGAAGAAATTCCGGGGGCCAGATGGATCAGTATTTCAACTTTATCCGAGGTATTATCGTCAATCTTTTTGATTTTGATTTTCGATTTCTCGTTGGCTTTCAGAATTGATTCGATCAGTGTCGTGGTTGTTTTCCCGTATGGAAGTTCAGTAACTGCAAGGGTTTTATTATCGCGTTTTTCGATTTTGGCGCGAACTTTTACCGCTCCTCCGCGAATGCCATCGTTGTATCGCGAGCAATCGACTGAGCCACCGGTCGGGAAATCCGGGTACAACTCGAACTCTTCGCCGCGTAAATACGCGATAGAAGCATCAATCAGTTCGATAAAATTGTGTGGCAATATTTTGGATGCCAGACCAACGGCAATCCCTTCAACACCCTGAGCCAGCAACAACGGAAATTTAACCGGCAGGGTAACCGGTTCGCGGTTGCGCCCGTCGTACGACAACTTCCAATTGGTGGTTTTCGGGTTGAACAGCACGTCAAGAGCAAATTTCGACAGACGGGCCTCGATGTAACGGGGAGCAGCAGCGCCGTCACCAGTCAGAATATTTCCCCAGTTTCCCTGCGTATCAACCAGCAACTCTTTTTGCCCCAGTTGCACCAGCGCATCGCCAATCGACGCATCGCCGTGCGGATGATACTGCATGGTTTGCCCGATGATATTGGCCACTTTGTTGTACCGTCCGTCGTCCATTTCTTTCATGGCATGCAGGATACGACGCTGAACGGGTTTCAATCCATCATCGACATACGGCACCGCACGTTCAAGAATTACATACGAAGCATAATCCAAAAACCATTGCTGGTACATTCCGGAGAGGTAGGTAATCCCTTCCCTTTTGTCTTCTTTTTGGATTTCTTCCCTGTTATAGAGTTCTTCTGTCATTTTTGCACATTGAAATAAAAGTTGTCAAAAACCCGGTTGAGCTAGAAGATTAAATTTCGTCCTTTTCAACATACAGGTTATCGATAATAAAATCCTGTCGTTCAGGGGTGTTTTTACCCATGTAAAATTCGAGCATCTGAGGCACCGACTCGTGCTTTTTCATCAACACGGGCTCCAGACGGATATCCGGGCCAATGAAGTTTTTAAACTCATCCGGAGAAATTTCGCCCAACCCTTTAAACCGGGTTATCTCAGCTGTTTTACCCAATTCGGAGATAGCAGCCAAACGCTCTTCTTCGGTGTAACAATAAAGTGTTCTCTTTTTATTCCTAACACGGAAAAGCGGGGTTTGCAAGATATATAAATGTCCTTTTCGGATCAGCTCCGGAAAAAATTGCAGAAAAAACGTAATTAACAGCAAGCGGATGTGCATCCCGTCGACATCAGCATCGGTAGCGATAATCACCTTGTTGTACCGCAGATCGTCCATGCTTTCCTCAATATTGAGCGCAGCTTGCAACAGGTTGAATTCTTCGTTTTCGTAAACTACTTTTTTGGTCAGCCCAAAGGTATTCAACGGTTTTCCTTTCAAGCTAAACACGGCCTGCGTATTCACATCGCGCGACTTGGTGATTGATCCGCTCGCTGAGTCTCCCTCGGTAATAAAAATCGATGTATTTTCACATCCTTCCTTATTGCTGTCGAAATGGATGCGGCAGTCGCGTAATTTCCGGTTGTGCAGGTTGGCTTTCTTGGCCCGTTGTTTTGCCAGCTTCTGAATTCCAGAAATGGCTTTGCGTTCGCGCTCCGACTCCTGGATGCGCCGGTGTAACATGTCAGCAACCTCCGGATTTTTATGCAGGAAATTATCGAGCTCCTTTTGAACGAAGTTCTGAACGTAATTGCGGACCGTGGGGCCATTCGGGCCTATGTCTTTCGAGCCGAGCTTGGTTTTGGTCTGCGATTCGAAAACCGGTTCTTCCACCTTTATGCTGATAGCCGCCACAATCGAAGCGCGAATATCGCTCGGGTCGTAATCCTTTTTGTAAAAATCACGAATGGTTTTCACAATGGCTTCGCGAAAAGCCATCAAATGAGTACCTCCCTGGGTGGTATGCTGACCGTTTACAAACGAATAATAATCTTCGCCGTATTGATTTCCGTGAGTAATGGCAATCTCAATATCGCCATTCTTCAGGTGAATGATTGGATACAACGGTTCAGACTCCATATTTTCTTCGAGCAGGTCGCGCAACCCGTTTCGCGAGTAATATCGTTCTCCGTTGAACTCAATCGTCAAGCCGGCATTCAGAAACGTATAATTCTTGACCATGTTAACGACATAATCGTCGATAAAATGGTAATTTTTAAAAACCGAGGCATCCGGAGTAAAACAAACATACGTGCCATTGGGCTCGTTGGTTGGAACAACATCCATCTCCCGCTGTAAGTTCCCTTCGCTAAATTCAAGTTCTTTTACTTCCCCCTCCCGGAATGATTTGATCTGAAAATAGCTTGACAACGCATTGACGGCTTTGATACCAACACCATTCAAACCAACCGACTTTTTGAACACCTCGGAGTCATATTTCGCCCCTGTGTTCATTTTCGACGAGGCATCTTTCAGTTTCCCCAACGGAATACCCCGTCCGTAGTCACGCACAGTTACCCGCTCGTTGCTGACACGAATCTCAATCTTTTTCCCATTGCCCATCATAAATTCATCGATGGAGTTATCAACCACCTCTTTCAGCAACACATAAATACCATCATCGCTGGCAGAACCATCGCCAAGCTTACCGATGTACATCCCCGGTCGCCTGCGTATATGTTCTTGCCAATCAAGCGTTTTTATGGATCCTTCGTCGTAAGTCTGAGTCATATTTTTATCGGAATTTCCCACAAATATAGCGAAAACAAAAGAGGGATAAAGAATTCAAATATTAGCAAAAAACTAACAACCGACGGTTGAAAACTCGCCAATACGAGCCTGCAACCAACAAATGAGATTAAAGATTTTTAAGAATTATAACCCAAACCTGTTTTTATATTTAATTATCTTTGCGCCTGCATGATTCGGAAACACATCTATATTATATTATTCGTGTTTGGCATTGTTTTTCAAGCCACTGCACAAGAGAATTTCAAACCGGGCAGCAGCCGGAAAGAAGGGCCCGATGCCAATCAGGAAACAAAAAAGAAATCAGTCCCTTCGGTTATAAAAACCTGGCAACTGACAGATCAAGGCGCCTGGATAAGGCCTTCGGAACTGGACACTGCATTAACCTTTTACCATCTGTATTTACCATTTGAGCAAAACAGCATCAGCACCAATTTTACTGGGAATAACGGCGGCGCTTATCAGTCGAACGATTTTTTTGCGCGAAAATACCAGTCTGATTTCTATTTCTTCCGCTCATTCGACGCTTACGCCTTGTATCCGGAAGCTATTAAATATTTCAACACAACAACGCCCTACACTTTGCTCGATTACAGCCAGAGTGAAAACCGGAGCACAAAAAATGAGACCCGTTTTAATGTATTCCATTCACAAAATACAAACTCAAAATTCAACTTTGGGTTTATATACGACCAGACCAAATCTACGGGTCATTACCAATGGCAGGAAAATAAGAACCATTTTATTTCTCTTTTCTCAAGCTATAATTCAGACCACTACGTCATGCACGGCAACCTTATTTTTAACCGGCTGTCGACCGAAGAAAACGGAGGAATACAAAAAGGCCAGGCATTAGATGAGGCCCAGGAAACAGAAGACCTTTTAGTTAAATACATTGATGCAACAAGCGAAATCCAAAACAATATTCTTTTTCTAAGCAACGAGTACCGTTTAGGAAAAACCGTAGAGGTTGACAGCGCCGATTACGTGATTGACTCTTTCATTCCCCGCGTGGGGTTCATCCATCAGGTTGAATTCTCTGGCAGTAACCGCTCATTCAACAAAAAAAGCCTGGACGACAACTATTTTACCCACATATACATCGACTCGCTTGCCACCAATGACACCACGAAATACAGCCGACTGACCAATATTTTCCAGATAAAATTCTACGAAGCTCCGGATCGGAAATACACGTTTGGCAAACGCGCATACATCGGGAACGACCAGTTGTGGTACACCATGCCCAATCCAGATGCAAGCTACAACGACAAACAAAGCAACACATTTGTAGGTGGCGGTATTTTCCGAAACGAAGGTTCTTTCTGGCAGTGGGGTGTCGATGGGCGTCTGTACCTGACCGGGTACCGGTCCGGCCAAACTGAATTTAACGGATACATCAACAAACCCCTCCGGATTGGCAAAGACACAACCAGCCTTCGGGTAGAAGGCGTTTTAAAAACCATTGTCCCCGATTATTTCGAACAGAAATATTTTGCCAACAATTTTCAGTGGAACAATCATTTCAGCAACATCAACGAAATGACTGTCCGGGGAAGTATTTACTCGCAAGAATTCAAACTGAAAGTAGGCGCCAATTATTCCTTATTAGGTAATTACATTTACAACGGAGCCGATGCCCTGCCCAAACAAGCCGGCAACGAGTTGCTGGTGCTTTCGGCATACCTTAACAAAGATTTTGTCTCGAGACACTGGCACATCCGGACCCAGGCACTGTGGCAATCCTCCAGCCGCGAGGAATATCTTCACCTGCCAACCTTATCCGGATTTATCAGCCTGAATTACCGAACCTTGTGGTCGAAGGTATTATACACCCAACTCGGCATTGACGCCCGATTCAATACCAAATTTTATGCTGATGCCTACGAACCGGCAACCGCCCGTTTTTACTGGCAAGACAATCAGAAGATTGGCAATTACCCATTTATCGACCTCCATGCCAATCTGAAACTAAAACGTACCCGGGTATTTTTCAGAGTTATGAATGTTGGGGCCGGCCTGCTTCCCGGAGAATATTATGTGGCTCCGGATTATCCGCTTTACCGACGAACCTATCGACTGGGAGTAGCTTGGTCTTTTTACGATTAACGACAATTTATCCCGTTATTTTTTCAGAAATCAGGCGGTCTTCAACACCGGCATACGGCGAAACAATTCAAACAATTCGGATAAAATCATGGCCGTCGCCCCCCATATCATTTCGCCATCATACGAGAAGTAAGGGACCATTAACGGCCCCGTCACGGTCATCAATTCTTTTTCGTGCACCAGATCCCGATCAAGAAAGTCCATTACCGGGAAAAGCACCAGCTTCTCGACTTCACCATCGTTCAGCAAAAAATCAGGCCGTTGATCAGTCCAACCAACAAACGGGTGAATCTTAAACTGACTGACATGAACATATAAATCGGACAACTTACCCAATATTTCCACATTTTGTGGATCAATCCCCACTTCTTCGCGCGCTTCTCGCATAGCAGCCCACAAGGCCGACAAATCTTGTTTTTCAACTTTCCCCCCCGGGAAGCTAATTTGGCCGGGATGATGCTTCAGTGAAGCCGGACGCCGTGTTAAACAAGTATAAAGCTTGTCATTCTCCGGGAACAACAAAACCAGCACTCCACTATTTTTCACCAGGTTAATTTCGTGCGGAGGCACATCGAGCCTTCGCCCCGGAGGCAACATGTCGCGATGAGCACTTTCGCCTGGCAGTTTTCCTGCCAGAGCTACTTTTAAATATGATTTGATTAATGACATCATACAGACATAAAATTACACAATCAGCCTTGTCGTTGAGCCAAAATCATCTTAATTTTTCCTGAAAAAATGCCCCGATTTTTTATTCAGGAGTAGTACGAAGCGCGACAATTCTAATTCTGCAAAAAAATGATTGAATTTTCCGTCGGACCTTCTGAGTTATTATCTGCTGAGAACAAGACACATTCCTCACTGCAACGTTCGCCAACCTATCGCTCAACTCGATTTTTTTCACGGAACGTTCAAAATCCGTAGGTAATTCAAAATGTATTGCTATATTTGCATCCGCAAAACAAACACGGGTGTAGCTCAGTTGGTAGAGCACTGGTCTCCAAAACCAGGTGTCGGGCGTTCGAGTCGCTCCTCCCGTGCAAACCTCGCCTCCGGCGGGGTTTTTTTGTTTTAAAGTGGTTTTATAAATTCACTGCAAAATTCAAGATTATGCAAGTCGATCTTTTTGTGCCATGTTTTATCGATCAGATTTATCCTGATACAGCATTCAACGTTGTTAAGCTTCTCCGGAAAGCCGGAATTACAGTAAACTACAATCCGGAGCAAACCTGTTGCGGGCAACCGTCGTTTAACAGCGGCTACTGGTCTGAAACCAAAGAACTTGCAAAAAAATTTATCGCCGATTTTCCAAACGATCGTCCCATTGTGAGCCCATCGGCCTCATGCACCGGCTTCATCAAAAACTACTACCCCGATCTGTTCAAAGCCGGACAAGAAGGTTACGAAGGTTACCAACGGCTCAATCGCAATTTGTTTGAACTAACCGACTTTTTAGTAAACCACATTCACTTTACCGATTTCGGAGCCGAATTTCCCCACAAAGTCTGTTACCACGACGCCTGCACCGCCCTGCGCGAATACGGGATTAAACAAGAGCCCCGGTTGCTGCTCTCGAAAGTAAAAGGGCTCGAATTGGTCGAAATGGAAGAAACAGACACCTGCTGCGGTTTTGGCGGAACTTTTTCGGCTAAGTTCCCGGCAATTTCAACAGCTATGACTGAACAAAAAGTTGAAAATGCGTTGAAAACAGGAGCCCAATATATCATTTCAACCGAATCGTCGTGTATCATGAATATCGAAGCATATATCCGAAAAAACAACATCCCCCTTACGCCCATCCACATTGCTGATATCTTGGCATCAGGATGGGAATAAAATGAAATAGCCATAGGAGCCTTAGCTCATACAACCCGAAAACATATAAATGGCTATTCCAGGCATTGGAATTCAGATTAAAAAGCGGACACTGTTACAAAAATAGTACAGACTTGCTTTGAAAATTTACACGGATGAAAAAGTTAAAAAAAGTAAAAATAGAAGAAAAGTCGTCCAGTTAACCCAACCTTTTTTTCATACCTCCGTAATCATAAATCCTAATACATGATGCCTCGGCATGATGCGATTTTGTTTTAAGCTTAACGTTTCTAATGTTTTTATGAACGACAAGCAGTATGCTTTGCCCACGATGGTAACAGTTTCAGGAGTAAAACGAACAAATTAATTCAAGCTATGGAAACTACCTCTAAAATAAAGGTTCAAGACTTTCCTCCTGTCAGGCTGCCGAAGGGATATCATTTTTCTACCGGAAATACAGCCCTTTACCGGCCCCGGTTGGACCAGAAAGGAATTCGTTGCGAAGGGAACAGGTTTGACTATATCGTACCATGGCAAGTAAACGAAAAAACAAATCAGTCCTTCAGGCCCTGAAGTTGATATACAATCAACGAGCACTGCATTGATTGCACCATTTTGCAAATTATCACCCGGTCCTAAATCTCTGCAAAAGAACAGAAAGGCACAAGCTAATTCAGCATAACAGTTCTTTTGAGCCCATAAACGGTTTTCCTTCTTTTTATTTGACCCGGATCGTTCAGCGTCAAGCCCTAAAACAACTTGAAAGCTGAACGTTTTCTAATACCCTCTACATTCTGATTCCGCTTATAAAAGCAACCGAACATTGTCAACCCAATAACTGTTTATTGATGAAAGTATTAATGTTTGGATGGGAATTTCCGCCGAATATATCGGGAGGCCTTGGAACAGCCTGTTATGGTATTACAAAGAGTCTGGCAGCAATCCCGGGAACCGACATCACCTTCATTATTCCAAAGGCTTATGGGAACGAATCAAAAAACAATATCCAGCTTATCGGCGCCAACCAGGTCGACCTGATCCGAAGCAAAATCCGGAGAGAACGGCTTCAGTTTCCCGCAACCTGTTACAGCATCGAATCGCAAATCGTACCGTATGTCGACCCGCGAACATACGAAACTTTGAACGAATACAAGGTTGAAAAGACAGGAACCACTATTAAACAAACCCATACACCAACAATTCAGTTCACCGGGAAATACGGCCCCAACTTGATGAGCGAAATCCACAACTTTTCGGTTGTAAGTGAATATTTGGCTTCACAACAAGATTTTGATGTGATTCATGCCCACGACTGGCTAACATTCCCGGCTGGTATTGCAGCTAAACAAATCAGCCACAAGCCCTTGGTTGTCCATGTACACGCTACCGATTTCGACCGTAGTGGCGGACAAGTAAATCCCGATGTTTATCGGGTCGAAAAAGAAGGGATGAACCATGCAGATGCCATTATCACCGTAAGTAACCATACCCGCCGAATAGTCATTGAAAAATACCATATTCCACCAATGAAAGTTATTACAGTACACAATGCCGTGGAACCAGTATCTGACAGTATGCCCGATCCGGCGAAATTATTGCGAAAAGAAAAGATAGTAACCTTTCTGGGGCGGATCACCATGCAGAAAGGACCTGAATATTTTGTACGGATCGCCACTCAGGTACTAAGCCGGATGAAAAACGTACGTTTCGTGATGGCCGGAAGCGGCGATCTGTATACAAAGATGATTAGTCTGGTTGCAAAAGCCGGTATTTCTAACCGCTTTCACTTTACTGGTTTTTTAAAAGGCCCCGACGTATTGCGCATGCTCAAACTCTCCGACATATATGTTATGCCCTCGGTTTCTGAACCCTTTGGAATTTCGCCCCTGGAAGCAATGCAATGCGGTGTGCCGACAATCATATCAAAGCAATCAGGCGTATCCGAAATAATCCGCTATGCCATAAAAGCTGATTTCTGGGACGTAAATGCCATGGCTGATGCTATTTGCGATATACTCAATTGCAAGCCACTTTACAGAACTCTGGCAAAAAAAGGGAAAAAAGAAGTTGAGCGGATACGCTGGGATAAGCCGGCCCGCAAGATACGAGAGGTATATCAGCAAGTTCTGATTACAGCTTAAAATAAAAATAGTATCACCCCGTCCGCTAAATTTTATCAGGGAAGAACACTTCGCTGATTAATAACCGGATTGGCATACATTGAAAGAAACATTTCGCGAATGACCGCTTTATCGCCATCAACTGATGAAACAGCTTCCTCCAGCATGTTTTCAAAAGCCTGTTTTTCTTCGGCAGTATAGTTAGCGGCGTTTTTCTCTGTCCCTGCCAATAAGTCCTCGGCCACGTAATTATTTGGCCAGAGCTTGTAATTGCGATAAATACGCTGATCGATATAACCAGCCAGTGCCTGCAACTGATCGCCAATGATTCCGTCTTTGGCCAGTACGTCAAGCGCGGCATCAATTGGCTTTCCAAAGGCAAAGTGAACCCGCCCTTTGGGAAGCACAAGCCCATGCGCCATACTTCGGAAATCATCTTCCGGCGTTTTTTCATAGCCTTCAGTCCGGCGTTTATACAATTCTTCAACTTTTGAGATACCGCATGGTTCAATCTCATAGGAAATAGAAAGCGGCACAATCCGCAACTCCCTGAACCCATCAATAAACTCGCCGGCATTGCTTAGGTTCAGCATTTTTAAGAGGGCCACCTGCGTTTTATCAAAGCCATCTTTGGTCCGTCCCTCACGCTGAGCAATCCATACGGATGTGTTTCGTCCGGCAATCGTCTGACGAATATATTCTGAAAGTTTTTTAGATGCCAGCAATAATTCCCGAACAGGCAGATTCCGGCGAACGACAAAAGCCCGGTTCAGTTTCACAGCATGTTCAATCCAAGGAGCCACAAACAGGTTATTGCCAATAGCAATCTCGGTGGTATTCATCCCTTCCCTGAAGATCAAATAATTCAGAATCGCCGAATCGAGAATGATATCCCGGTGATTTGAAATAAACAAATACCCTTTTGATTTATCGAAATTCTCCAGACCACTGCATGTCAATCCCGAAGTTGTTGGTTTCAGGATCAGGTCTTCGATGAGCGAATACATGAAATCCTGCTGAAGATCGCGAATAGTCTGAATACCCAAAAGCATTTGCCTGACGTGCCCTATTTTTTCAGTATCACGAAAAAGATATTGCAATACCATCTGAAAATCCGGATCATTAATCAACACCTGGATGTAATGATTTACTTCTGAGTCAGTATAGGGGCGGATATCATCAAAATTCATTTTCGGAACCATTCACTATTTTTTTTGAACCGCAAAGATAATATTTGACACCTAACACAAATAACTCATGTGGAATATTTCAGCACAAAGGTTCTATAACATACTAACCTCAAACTGGTTAGAACCAACAAAGAAGTTAACTATCGCTATCAGAACCGCCACAAAACCTGAGCCCGCAACTCGGACATATTGTTTCTATCCGATTGAGTTTGCCCAATCTTTAAGGAATTCCGGGCATAACAGGTTTCTGCAAATTTCAGCCAAAAATCGATGCGGGACGTCAGTTTCACCCGCCCATTTAAATAATACCGGAACCCGTTCCCGCTCAAGGCCGGTATCGCAAAATAATACAGCAAGTCGTTTTCATAAGCATAAATCCGCGAATTATAATCATCCGTGTTAAAAACAACAACCCGAACATTAAGTTTCGCCGGAAATGAATGCCATTCGTAGGTGAAATCCTGGAACAACAAAAAACCATTCGACCGTATTTCTCTCTGGTAATCAACAAACTCAGCCCGTGTTTTCCCCGAAAACTGTGCCAAAACCTGATATTCATAATTCACCCGGATGTGCGTTATTTGTTGCTCGATATTGTAATTAACTTTCGATGTCGTCTTTTGTTCTTTCGCTTCACCGCTCAATCTTAAATAAACCGATTGATATCGGGTCGGCTTGTAATTCAGCTGAAAAAGCCAGCTTGCCCCTTCCGAAGGCGCCGCCGTAGTATAACTGAGCCAATTTTTTCTGAAAAGATCGGCATAAGCCGATACCGACCAGGCTGAGGCTGGCAAGACTTTTACCCCAATGTAAAACCCATTTTCATCATTTACCCGCGACGATTCGGTAAAGGCCGAAGCATAAAAGCTTTGGTATTTTTTTGAAATGTCCCGATAAAGGCCTGAAAACTCGACAAACGCAGAAGGCCTGAAATGCAATCCGACAAGAACTGCTGCAGCCCCACCTTTTGCCCAAGCTGACTCGCCAAACAAAAACATCCGCCGATACGACCATTTAAAATCTGCGCTTGCCGCAAAATTCGTTGTCCCTGAAAAATAAAAGCGCCCGTAAGTAGCTTCAGATTTAACCATTTTTGTATCCAGCGAGGTAAAAACAGCCGTCGCCCCAACCCACAGATTGCCTTTGTTCACCCCCAGATTTACCCCGCCAACCATTGCCTGAACCGACTTCTCCGCGGCAATTTCACCTTCCGTCCGATGGTAACCCGAACTTTGAAAGGTTGAAAAAACCATTTCTCCATTCTCAGCTTTCCGGGCTGCATCTAATTTCCGCAGGGATACAAACGGATAAAGCACCCAATTCCCGGCGTTCAGCTTAGCTGAAATTCCCCGGTAAAAGCGGTTCTCATCGGTCGACGTGTTGGAGCGAATCCCCTGTCCGCTTTTCATGACCAAAGAAACGTCAGACGACTTTCCCAGTGAAAACCCCTGCCAAACCACCAGGCCCTGTCCAAACCGTGCCGTGTAATCGCCCAAAAACAACCGACTCCCCTTTTTACCAATTTGCGAATTGAAGAAAAGGCTGTTGTAATCAAACCCGCGCGGATTACTTCCTGAAAAGAAAGCTTCGCCAGCATCCTTCTCGGCAGTCCAGCCCCAGGCCTGAACGGAATTATCAAACCGGTAACGCACATAAAACTTTTCCGGAGAACCTTCATTTTTCGAATCCGGACTCCCATCAAAACGACGCCCGGCTCTCAACAATACATCCTGCCTGGGATGCCAGCGTTTCTGAGCCTGTTTTTCGACCGGGGCAACGATCAGAAATGGACTTACTTTTTCAACCAGGTCCGGAGAGAAGTCTTCAATGGCATTTAATTCCTGAACGCTGAATAGCTCTCCGGTTTTCTGTCTGTATTGCAAAAAATTGCGGATCTGCCAGTCGGTTAGTAAATGGAGCCGTTGCAGATCGTCTGGATTCGCAGTATTCAGGTTCAACGGCCTCTCCAATAAATCCTGCCAATCGGTTACCCATTCCTGAAAATCAGAAACCTCATCTTCTCCTGAGGAAACTTGCTCCAGTAAATTTTCAATGATCTGGTCTGACGGGTTTGACTGGCCAGACACGTCTGAACACATCAAAAAAAACGTGATTACCAGAACAAACAACCCAACCACTCCTGAATGCAATCTGTTTAAATGGGTGTCCATGGCATCAGAATTTTTTGGAAACCGACACTTGGGGCGAACTTCCTAAATAACGGGTGTAGGAAATAGCCAGATCAAACACCATCGAACGGTACTGATATCCGATCCCCGAAGAAAACAGATATGGTTTCCCGGCAAACCCGCACCGAAGGAAAAAGTCTTTCCCAGCTTCGTATTCAAGGGCAAACCGGCCAATTGCATCACAGGTGGTTCGTTGCTCAAGCTCGCCCCAAAACGTCACTTTTTCAGGAGTCTTATATTGCAGGCCAGCCCTCAGGATGGTTGGATAAGTATATCTTCCACTGATCGTTTTTACACCCTGTCCGTACGGATTAAACAGCCAACAACCAATTATTACCGGCTGGGCAGGCGAATACAGAAATCCGCCTTCCATTGTAAATGTTCCCAGGGTTCGGTTTTCCTCCGGGAAGTATAAGCCCAAATAATCAAATTGTACGCCGGCTGAAAAATGACGTGACAGAATCTTTGAAACCGCGAGGCCAGCTTTCGATTCGCGAAAAACAGATTTTCCGAACTGGGAATAGGAAAGTGCCACAACCGAACCACTTACTGGTCCCGAAACAAATGCCGCCTGGGTGGATAATTCTCTCAAAAGAAACCGGTTTGAATAGGAAATACCTGCATTCCAATGATCCAAACCAGACAATCCGGCTTGATTACCGAAAACTGACCAGCTGCCCGTAACAGCACTGGTTATCTCGCCCAAAGCCGCCGAACGAGCCCCAACTTGATATACTGCCTGAGAAAGCCCCGGTTCGCCAATTAGGCAAAGGCAAATACCAAGTAAAAAACCGGTAATTTTCTTCATATCCTGACATAAAAAAATGGGATAGTCCCCAAAGGGAATACCCCAAACCACAATTATAGTCAAGATACAAATAATTACATTACCAGTCCAAATCAATTGGTTTTAAACCTGAATTTTATTTCGGAAAGATCTTTGTTTGCTTTCACAATTTTCTTTTTCAGGCTTTCTTTAAAACTTTCCAATTTAACAGCCAATTCCCTGTCGCCGAGAGACATCATTTGTACCGCCAAAATGCCTGCATTTTGAGCGCCATTCACTGCTACCGTTGCAACCGGAATTCCGGGAGGCATCTGGACAATGGCCAGCATGGCATCAAATCCCCCCATAGAAGCAGCAATCGGCACACCAATGACCGGCAAAGTCGTCATCGAGGCAATTACCCCGGGCAAATGCGCTGCCATCCCGGCGCCTGCAATAATTACCTGAATACCACGCGATTTGGCATTCTTGGCAAATAGTTCAACTTCTTCGGGCGTGCGGTGAGCCGACAAGGCATTGATTTCAAACGGAATTTCAAATTCATCCAGAATTTTCGCAGCCGCTTCCATCACGCCCATATCCGACGTACTTCCCATGATAATACTTACTTTCGGTTCCATCTTTTGATATTTAAATTTTTTCCTACGGATTTTGTTTTGTTACTTTGCGCTTTATTTTTTCCGGAGGCTAAATTAAATCAATTAAAACAGAAAATACAACGATTTATCAGGCTCCGGACAAGCATGATAAACAAACAAATTATGAATAAGATTGCGATTTTAGACAAGGAATTTGAAATTTTTATTCCTTATGAAAAAATACGTTCGGTCGTTGAAGATATGGCGGAAAAAATGAACCGGGACCTTGATGGTAAGAATCCGCTTTTCCTGTGTATCCTGAATGGCTCATTTATGTTTGCAGCCGAAATCTTTAAACGCATATCCCTGCTTGATGCCGAAATATCATTTCTGAAATTAGCGTCTTATTCCGGAACTTCAACAACCGGCAGTATAAAACAGCTGATCGGATTAAACGAATCGCTGGCCGGCCGGACCATTGTTGTTTTAGAAGATATTGTCGACACAGGTATTACCATTGAAAACACAATAGAGCAAATAAAAGCACACAACCCTGCAGAAGTTAAAATTGCAACCCTGTTGCTTAAACCGGATGCTTTGCAGCGCGATGTCCAGCTCGACTATGTTGGAATTGAAATTCCCAACGAATTCATTGTCGGTTATGGACTGGATTACAACGGCCGGGGCCGCAATTTGATCGACATCTTTAAGGTTGTAAATAATTAATCCCAAAATTCACATTTAGCATGTTAAACCTGATATTATTCGGCCCTCCGGGAGCTGGAAAAGGAACCCAAGCCGATTTCCTGATTGAAAAATTCAAACTAATTCACCTGTCGACCGGCGATTTGCTGCGCAGCCAGATTGCTGAAGGCACCAAACTGGGTCTGGAAGCTAAAAAATTCATGGATCGCGGCGATCTGGTCCCTGACGAAGTTGTAATCGGCATGATTGAGTCGAAATTAGCTTCGAATAAAGATGCCAATGGCTTTATTTTCGACGGGTTTCCCCGCACTGTAGCCCAGGCAAAAGCGCTCGATGAACTACTGAACAAGAATGGCACGCCGGTTTCGGGCATGTTGAGCCTTGAAGTTGAAAAAGAAGAATTGGTAAACCGCCTGCTCAACCGCGGTAAAATCAGCGGACGCAGCGATGATCAGGATGTTTCGATCATCGAAAACCGCATCCAGGTCTATCATGAAAAAACATCTCCGTTGAAAGATTACTATGCTGCCCAAAACAAACAGTTCAGCATCAATGGCATGGGATCAATCGAAGAAATCGCCGGACGGCTAAGCGAAACAGTCAGCGCGCTGTAACAAACTAAAGATAAACAACGAAGACGAATGGTTTTATGATCATTCGTCTTTTTTTGCTTAAATTGCACACTCGAAAGGCTTGATAAATGGCTGAAAATAATTTCGTTGATTACGTAAAAATCTTTTGCCGTTCCGGAAAAGGAGGAGCAGGTTCGGCTCATTTCCGAAGAGAAAAATACATTCCCAAAGGCGGGCCCGACGGTGGTGACGGCGGACGTGGAGGTCATGTCATCCTAAAAGGAAATGCCCAGATGTGGACATTGCTACACCTGAAATACCGGAAGCACGTATTTGCAGGTCACGGGGAACCAGGTCGGGGTCAATGCTCAAGCGGCGCAAATGGCGAAGACGTCATCCTGGAAGTTCCACTCGGGACCGTTGCCCGCGACGGCGAAACCGGCGAATTTTTGTTTGAAATTACCCAAGACGGCGAAACCGAAATCCTGGTACGCGGAGGCCGCGGCGGATTGGGAAATGTCAATTTCAAATCGGCAACTAACCAAACGCCCATGTATGCCCAACCCGGCGAAGATTACCAAGAAGGCTGGATGATCCTGGAGCTGAAAATCCTGGCCGACGTTGGCTTGGTTGGTTTCCCATCAGCCGGTAAATCAACACTCTTGTCGGTTGTTTCAGCCGCCAAACCCAAAATTGCCGACTACCCGTTTACCACGCTCACCCCGAATTTAGGCATTGTTGGGCACCGCGAAAACCGTTCGTTTGTCATGGCCGATATTCCGGGAATTATCGAAGGGGCACACGAAGGGAAAGGGCTCGGCCTGCGTTTCCTGCGCCACATCGAGCGCAACTCCATGTTATTGTTCATGGTTCCGGCCGATAGCAAGGACCACCGCAAAGAATACAACATCCTGCTAAACGAGCTGGAACAATTTAATCCGGAGTTACTGGATAAAGACCGCTTTCTGGTCATCTCGAAAAGCGATTTTCTGGACGACGACCTGAAGCGCGAAATCAGCGCCGAACTGGCCGATATTCCGCACATGTTCATCTCGTCGGTTACCGGACAAGGCATCATGCAGCTGAAAGATAAGATCTGGGAAATCCTTAACAAACACACAGCGTAAATATGTTGGCAGGTATCACACAAATCGATCAGGACTTGTTCCTATTCCTGAACAGCTTCAACTCGCCATTCTGGGATAAAGTAATGCTTATTTTTACAGGAACAGTAACCTGGGTTCCATTTTACCTGCTGTTGATCTTTTTCATATTCAAGCAATACCGGCAGAAAGCATTTACGATCGTCCTCGTCCTGATCCTGACTATTGTCATTAGCGATCAGTTTTCCGTCCTGATCAAAGAACTGGTACAACGCCTGCGCCCAACACACAATCCGGCAATCAGCCAGCTTGTGCATAACGTTTACAACAAAGGTGGAGATTACGGGTTCTTCTCTTCTCATGCCTCCAATTCGTTTGCTCTGGCCATGTTCACCTCACTGCTCTTCCAAAACCGCAGTTATACCACAATGATCTTTCTCTGGGCCGTATTAGTTTCATACACCCGGATCTACCTTGGCTTACACTATCCAGCCGACATTCTGGCCGGCTGGACCTGGGGTTTTATTACCGGTTATTTTATGTACCGCTTTTTTCGCATTGTTGATAAACGATACCTATATCACCTTTCTCCGGAAATCAATAAAACGAGTCTGGCGACTCCGGAATTTATTTACCTCTCCATTTTTGTAACGATTTTTATCGGGACAGTACTATTTACGATAAACCGTCTGCAGGTTTTCCAGTTTTTTGTTTCCTGAAATTCGTTCGGGGAAAATCTATCAGGCGGCAATTCTTCAAAAATTTCTGCCATGCACGACGAACTTAAAAACAAATATAAATCCCGGATTTCGGACTTTAACAGCCAGCTGCAGGCCGTAAAAAAACATCTGCACACCATATCTTTTCTACGCCTGATCTCCTTTTTCGGAATTATTGCCCCCTTCTTTTGCCATCAGATTTTCGGACAAACAATCGCTATTCTTATTTCAGGGGCTTCTCTAATTCTTTTCCTTTTCCTGATAAAAAGATACATCTGGAAGGACAAACAAATGCATTTCCTGGAAAATCTGGTTGCCATTAACGAAAAAGAGATTCGCTCGATTGAACACAAGTGGACCGATTTTTACCCCGGAGATGAATTTAAAAAACCAGACCATCCATTTTCATACGATCTGGATGTCTTTGGAGAGGGTTCGCTTTTTCAATATTTAAACCGGACAAGTACAACGGAAGGGCGCAAGAAACTTGCATCATTTCTTGAAAACCCGCTTACCGACCCAGCAAAAATCATCCAAAGACAAAAAGCCCTTGAGGAATTAAAGGACCTTTTAGATTGGCGTCAGCAGTTTTTGGCAATCTTGCAAACGGAAGCATCAGAAAAAAACAATATTATTTTT
>JAJUGZ010000088.1 GCA_029265715.1 Bacteroidota bacterium | reverse complement strand
GGCTATCGGTGATGTTGGTTGAATAGTGTTTCATGAGTTCTTAACAGTTTGGGAACCATTAAGTTAGTGAAACTTATTCGTCTAAACAACTGATAATCAATGTTTTATATTTCTTTTTTTATAAATTTAAACAGTCTCTTAATTTTTATTTTTTTTGCCTGCAAACGCAACCCGCCGCAACCAAATCTCATCTAAAAACCGTAAAGTCAATAAACAATGTTCAGAAACCCAGAAACAGTAAAAACCTCAACAAATGAAATAGCCATAAGTGCCCAAGCTCATACCAACCGAGAATATACAAATGGCTATTCCATCTCGTTGAGAAACTAGTTTAAAAAGTAGAAGTTGATACGAAAATTGCAAAAACAACTTTGAAAATTTATAGGAATGAAATAGCCATGATTCGCAAACACCAACAGATAATGAAAATAATAACCGGATCATGGCTATTCCATCTGACAACTTAAAAACAAATTATTTACGGATGAAAAATTTATTAATTACCGGAATTTTTGCCCTTGGCTTCGCGGGACTGTTCAGCTGCAATGACGATCCCATCGACCCGGAGCTATCCGACATTGAACTATCGGCCAAATCGGCTGCCATCGTTGAAGCCGACAATCAGTTCGGGTTTGACCTTATAAAAAAGATAAGCGCCGCACAAGCCGAAGAAAAAAACCTGATGGTTTCGCCACTCAGCGTCTCGCTGGCCCTGGGGATGGTTTATAATGGCGCCGATGGTACAACCAAAACACAAATGGAAGCTATGCTCCATAAATCGGGCTTATCCGCTGACGACATCAACCAATCGTATAAAAATTTGGTGTCGGCCCTGGCAAGCCACGACCCGAAAGTTGACTTGTCTATTTCGAATGCCATCTTTTACCGAAATGATTTTACGGTCAAGCAACCATTTATCACAACCAACCAAACGTATTATGATGCCAAAGTTTCTGCGCTCGATTTCAGCAATCAGACCCAGACACTAAAAACTGTAAACGGATGGGTCAATGAAAAAACCCATGGAAAAATTCCGACGATTATCAATCAGGTTAATGACCAAGATGTGATGTACCTGCTGAATGCCGTTTATTTTAACGGACAATGGAAATATCGGTTCAACAGCAGCGATACCGACGAGCGGGTATTCTTCCTCTCAAACGGGACCAGCATCAAGGTGCCAACCATGATGGTCGAAAAAACATTTAATTACATTAACACCGACCAATTCGAGCTGCTCGAAATGCCATATGGTTCAGGCAAATTCTCGATGCTGATTTTCCTGCCCTCCGGCAATCACTCACCGAATGACGTAATCGCACAACTCTCGCCGGCCAATCTTTCAACCTGGATTTCGAACATGAGCGTCTGGAATAAAAAGGTGTTTATGCCTAAATTGGAATTCAGCTACAGCAAGAGCCTGATTGAAACGCTGAGCTCATTGGGTATGATCGATGCGTTCAAACCCGGGATCGCCAATTTCTCAGGTATTGCCAATGCCGAACTCTTTATTTCTGAAGTCATGCATAAAACCTACCTGAAGGTTGACGAACGTGGCACCGAAGCTGCCGCCGTAACCGGTGTTACATTTGGGGTAACATCTGTGGGCCCGACCGATCCAGGCATTTTTGCCGTCGATCATCCGTTTGTATTTGCTATCCGCGAAGCCGATACCAACGCGATCCTGTTTATCGGGAAAGTAATGAACCCAAGTCTCAAAGAATAGTAAGATACTGGTACGAATTTGATTAAAAGGTAAAGCGGGCGGTTACGAAAATTATGCAAAACAACAGGGAAAATTTTTCCGAGTAAAACAATGCAAAAGTGTGAATAAGATATTATAGACAGGCTCGTCGGATTAAACAACAGAGGTCTGTTTAACGCCGGGCCCTTCAATAATTAGTTCTGCGTATAAAAATGAAAAACCGGCAAAGGCCGGTTTTTTTATGTCTCGAAATTTTGATTATCAAACTCAACAGTCGCATTTGTATTCACATTCGTGGCAGTGGCTGATTTCTCCCTTCAAGCGTTTTTCAACCAATTCGCCAATCCGGTCGCGCAAGGGTTCAATCCTGATTTTCTGGATCACCTCATATGCAAACGCATTCATCAGCATCACACGCGCCTCGCTCTCGCCAATGCCGCGCGAACGCATGAAGAACAACGCTTCGCGGTCGATCTGTCCAACGGTGGCCCCGTGGCTGCATTTCACATCGTCAGCATCAATAATCAACTGAGGTTTTGTCTGCATCCGGGCTTTATCGCTCAGCAAAACGTTGTTGTTTCGCTGAAAGGCATTGGTTTTTTGGGCATCGCGGGCCACATGGATCCGCCCGGCAAATGCACCGGTCGATTCTTCGTTCAGCACATTTTTATAAACCTGATCACTCAGGCAGTTAGCCGAAGCGTGATCGATATAGGTAAAATTATCGACGTGCTGTTTCTTGTCGGTAAACGACATCCCGTACACATTGGCCTCCGAATGCTCGCCGGCAAACTGTACGTTCACGTTGTTCCGGACCAAACCGCCATGCAACACCCCGTTAAAGGCCATCAAGTTCGAGTTTGCCCCCTGCTTGAAAAATCCGGAGTTCACCGAAACCGAGTTGTTATGTTGATTCTGAATGGTATAAAAATCGGCCACCGCGTCTTGCCCGACAAACATTTCGGTTACACTGTTGTACAAAAACTCGCTGGCGCTGAGGGTATGATCGCAAAAAATGATTTTCACCCGGCTGTTGTCTTCAGCAACAATCAAATTACGCTGGGTCACCATCAAACTCTCTTCAGACAACATCAAATTGATTACCTGAATGGGCTTTTCGATCTCTGCGCTTTTCGGAACGAACAAAAAGAACCCGTCCTGGGCGAAAGCCGTGTTCAGCGCGACAATCGGATCGTTCGAAAGGGCCGCCTGGCGATTCAGGTAATTTTCAACCAGTTCCGGACGTTCATTGGCAATTTGTTGCAGACTGCCAACCACCACTCCGTTGGGCAATCCGGCCAATTCTGTATTTCCGGAGTAATACCAACCGTTGATTGTCAGTATCGTGTAAGCGTCCAGTTCAGGAACGTCGCACCTGAAAATATCGTGCAGGTTAACAATCGGCGACTGGTTTACCAAAGCCGGGCGATATGACTTATCGAACGCCGGCTTCAGGTTGGTGTATTTATAATCTTCATTTTTATAATCCGGAACACCGGCCTGCCCGAACCGTTTCATGGCTATGTCGCGCATACGGTTCAGCAGAGGCGACGAACCTTCGTTTAGCGCTGCTTTGCTTTCCCCGAACAAGCTGAGGTATTTTTCGGTTACTGCTGTTTTTTCCTGAATTGCACTCATTACAGTTCACTCCCGTTTTTAATCCAGTCGTATCCTTTTTCCTCCAACTCAAATGCCAGTTCTTTCCCGGCCGATTTCACGATGCGGCCTTTGTACAGCACATGAACAAAATCGGGAACAATGTAATCGAGTAACCGCTGATAATGGGTAACCACGATGGTTGCATTGTCTTTCGATTTCAGGGCATTCACCCCGTTGGCTACAATACGCAGTGCATCAATGTCCAGGCCCGAATCGGTTTCGTCTAAGATAGCAAGCATGGGTTCAAGCATGGCCATTTGGAATATCTCGTTCTTCTTTTTTTCGCCTCCTGAGAACCCTTCGTTTACCGATCGGTTGGTCAGTTGCGAATCAAGATGGACCAATTCTTTTTTCTCGCGCATCAACTTCAGGAATTCTCCGGCAGTTAATGGTTCCAAACCCTTAAATTTGCGGTGTTCGTTTACCGCAGCTTTAATAAAATTCACCATCGGGACCCCCGGAATTTCAACCGGGTACTGAAAACTGAGGAACAACCCACTGCGAGAGCGGTCTTCAGGCGACATTTCCAGCAGGTTCTGCCCGTTAAAAATTACCTCGCCTTCCAGTACTTCGTATGATTCTTTCCCGGCCAAAACATTGGCCAGTGTACTTTTCCCCGAACCGTTAGGCCCCATGATGGCATGGACCTCGCCGGCTTTTACCTCCAAATTTATCCCTTTCAGGATTTCTTTGCCCTCAACCGAGGCACGTAAATTCTTTATTGATAACATAAACAGCCCCTTTCAACTCCCCCGAAAGGGAAGAGATTAAATGCCTCCGGATATTCAATCTCGCAGAAACCCAGAGACCGAGAATTATTATTTTGCTTATTACTATTCATTTTTTTGATTCCAAATACCCGACCCAGTCCGGGGAGGTTCGTGGGGCTACCCCACACTGCCTTCCAAACTGATCTGCAACAGTTTTTGCGCCTCGACAGCAAATTCCATCGGTAGTTTGTTCAGCACCTCTTTGGCATACCCGTTTACAATCATCCCGATGGCGTCTTCGGTCGAGATGCCACGCTGGTTGCAATAAAAAATCTGGTCTTCGCCAATCTTCGAAGTTGTAGCTTCATGCTCGACAATCGACGACGAATTGCCAACCTCGATGTACGGGAACGTATGCGCGCCACACGTTGAACTCAGCAACAGCGAATCGCACTGCGAAAAATTGCGGGAATTCATCGCGCCAGGCATCACTTTTACGAGTCCGCGGTACGAGTTGTCGCTTTTACCTCCGGAGATACCTTTCGAAACAATGGTGCTTTTGGTGTTTTTCCCGATGTGGATCATCTTGGTACCGGTGTCGGCCTGTTGATAATTGTTGGTCACGGCCACCGAGTTAAACTCGCCCACCGAGTTGTCGCCCATCAGGATGCAACTTGGATACTTCCAGGTAATGGCCGAACCAGTTTCAACCTGGGTCCAGCTGATTTTAGAGAAAACGCCACGGCAAATGCCCCGTTTGGTCACGAAATTATAAATACCACCTTTCCCTTCTTTGTTTCCCGGGTACCAGTTTTGCACCGTCGAGTATTTTACCTCGGCGCGGTCCATGGCAATAATTTCGACCACGGCAGCATGCAGCTGGTTTTCGTCGCGCATCGGGGCGGTACAGCCTTCCAGGTAACTCACATAACTGTCGTCGTCGGCAACAATCAGCGTGCGTTCAAACTGCCCCGTTCCGGCGGTATTGATCCGGAAATAGGTTGAAAGTTCCATCGGGCAACGTACCCCTTTCGGAATGTAGCAAAACGATCCGTCAGAGAATACCGCCGAGTTCAGGGCTGCAAAAAAATTATCGCCAGTCGGGACAGCCATCCCAAGATACTTTTTAACCAGCTCCGGATGTTCTTTTACAGCTTCGCTGAACGAGCAAAAGATGATCCCCTTCTCGGCCAGCGTTTCTTTGAAGGTCGTTTTTACCGAAACACTGTCGATAACCGCATCCACGGCAACACCGGCCAGCACTTTTTGCTCTTCGAGCGGAATCCCCAGTTTGTTGAATGTATCAATCAACTCCGGGTCAACCTGGTCGAGGCTCTCGTATTGCGGTTTCTTCTTAGGTGCCGCATAATAAATAATATCCTGATAGTCGATCGGCGGGATTTTCAGATAAGCCCAATCCGGCAGTTTCATTTTCTGCCATTGCCGGAAAGCCTTCAGCCGAAACTCGAGCATAAATTCAGGCTCTTCCTTCTTGGCTGAAATCATCCGCACAATATTCTCATTAAGACCTTTAGGAATCACATCGGTCTCGATGTTTGTGACAAATCCGTACTTATAATCTTGCGACGTAACGTCGTGTAATATTTTATCCTGATCTTCCATATCTCTCTATTTTCTGCCCTTTGAACCAGCGCCTAATATAACAATCGTTCAAGACCGACAGTTTAAAAATAATTGCAAAGATAAGATACTAACGCTATTTTTGTCGTACTTTCCGGTTTATTAAATACCTAAAAGTCTGAATTTTTAACATGAGCGACACAAATAAAAAAACACAGCTTTCGGAGCTTGGCGAGTTTGGCCTGATCGACCACCTGACAAAAAACATCGAAATAAAAAACAACAGCACCCTGAAAGGAGTGGGCGACGATGCCGCTGTTTTAAGTTATCCGGATAAAAAAATTGTGGTAACAACCGATCTGCTGACCGAAGGCATTCATTTTAACCTGATGTACACCCCGCTGAAACACTTGGGGTATAAAGCGGTGGTTGTTAACCTGTCTGACGTGTTTGCCATGAATGCCATCCCGCGTCAGATTACCGTTTCGATGGCCCTCTCGTCGAAATTCTCGGTTGAAGCGCTCGATGAATTATATGCCGGAATTAACTCAGCCTGCGAAAAATACGGAGTTGACCTGGTCGGGGGCGACACGACCCCTTCGCTGACCGGTCTGACGCTAAGCATCACCGCGATTGGCGAAGCAACCGAAGAAGATATCACGTACCGAAGCGGGGCCAACGTGCACGACCTGGTTTGTGTCTCCGGAGATCTCGGCGGCGCTTACATGGGTTTGCAACTATTGGAACGCGAAAATGAAGTTTTCAAAGTAAACCCCAACGAACAACCCCAACTCGAAGGTTACGAATACATCTTGCAACGCCAGCTAAAACCCGAAGCACGCGGCGATGTAGTCGAACTGCTGAAAAAACTGGGCATAAAACCCAATGCCATGATCGATATTTCTGATGGTCTTTCGTCTGACCTGATGCACATCTGCAAAAACTCGAAAGTTGGCTGCAACATCTATGAAGACAAAATCCCGCTCGACATGCAAACCAAACAGTTTGCTCAGGAACTGAACATCAACCCGCTGGTGGCTGCCCTGAACGGCGGCGAAGACTATGAACTCTTATTCACCGTCCCGCTCAAACATTACGACACCATAAAAAAAGAATTCGATTTCACGGTTATCGGGCACATCACCGAAGCCAGCGAAGGCACCAACCTGATTACAACCGGAGGCTCGGTTATCCCGCTACAGGCCCAAGGCTGGAACCCGCTAAAAAACAATAGTTAGAACAGCGACAGGGTTCTCGTCCGGCCTTAATGAACCCGGATGGGAATCGCTTAATCCGACTGAAACAAAACATGTTGAAAAAAACTATCACGCAAGCATGACAACATAATAGCTTTTGGGTTAAATTTAGTAGCGCTAATTTACCCCATCAGTTAAGCTATGCTCCCAAACACCAAAACCCACCGGATACTTCGCCTGATCTTCCTCCTTTCAAACAATTATCCGAAGACTAAAGAAGAATGCACGGACTACCTGAACATTAAAGACACTGCATTCTACAACTATTGTAATCTACTGAAAGAATGCGGGTTCAACCTGTGCCAGAAGAACGGAAGATACCGGATTGATTATCAGGAAAACGATTTCAGCATCCTGCACAACATGCTGAGTTTCTCGGAAGAAGAGTCGTACCTGCTTGCCAGAGTCATCGACCAACTCGACGGAAGACCCGGCTCCCCTGCCCTGCTAAAGAAAAAGCTCTCGGCATTCCTGAACCAGGACAAAGCCATTGAAAATTACCTGAAAAAAGAGAAGTCGGACAAAGTACAACGTTTGTACAAAGCGCTGAAGCAGAAAAAACAAATCCTCCTGGTAAATTATTCCTCCGGAAACAGCGAGACGGTGAAAAACCGGATGGTTGAGCCGTTCGAATTTAAAGACGACTTTAACCTGGTTTGGGCATTCGATACCGGATTGAAGCAAAACCGCCAGTTCAAGATAAGCCGTATCCAGGACCTGATCGAGTCGCCAATCAGCTGGGAATATGAGAAGCAGCACCGGGCAAAACCGGTCGATATCTTCCGAAATACCGGCGATTTAAATAAATCCATCGACCTCGTTTTAAGTCTGAAAGCCCGAAACCTGCTGATCGAAGAATACCCGCTTGCCGAACAGTTCCTGAACCCAATCGCCCCAACCCGGTATGCGCTGAAAGCGCCTGTAGCCAAATACGAAGGGCCGGCCCGCTTTGTGTTGGGACTCGCCGAGAACATTGAAATAAAAGGCGATGATGGTTTTAAAGATTTTATCGATTTAAAACTGAAAAAACTTTGGTCACTACGCGAATCACGGAGCCGGCCTGATGAAATTTGAGCGACAAAACTCATTAGCTATGAACCGAATCGATTTTTTTAAACAATTCTTCGCCGGAACCGCTCTGCTGTTTTTACCCAAACCCGAAGCCGCAAAACCGGTTAATGAAATGAGGCTTTGTTCTCCATACGTGGCCGGGTTCCAGTATTATCGTGGACCAGAAATCGAAAGCCAGTTACACAAAAACAATTTGCTCACCTTAAAGCGCGAACCAACCAATCCGCACGACTGCTATGCCATCGAAGTATTTCGAGACGGTGACAAACTGGGCTATTTGCCCCGGGCCGAAAACAAAGTGATTGCCCGCCTGATGGACCAAGGCGTCGAAGTTAAAGCACGGATCCTGGAAGTTGACCGGGAAGCTTACAATTACCAAAAAGTGAAAGTAAAGGTGTTTTATGAAACAACATAATTAACCGACTATCAACAAAAATCGCATCGCAATGAGATTTAAAATCACATTCAATCGTACCGGGAAGCAACGGATGCTCCCGATGGATTACCAGTATTACCTGAGCGCCTGGATTTACAAAGTGATTGGACAGGCCGACCGCGAGTTTTCAGATTTTCTCCATTCACAGGGGTATCTAAATGGGCACAAGTCGTTCAAACTGTTTGGCTATTCTCCCCTGTCGTTCGGGAAACCGGTTCTCTGGAAAGAAAAATCGCTGTTCGAAATTCAGGAGAACCAGCTTTCGGTAAACGTCTCGTTCCATTTAGCCGAAGCTGCCGAGAAGTTTATCATCGGGTTGTTCAACAACCAGCAGGTTTATGTTGGCGACCGCTTTAACGGGCTCGACTTAACCGTTGTCGGTGTTGAACGGTTACCGGCATTCGATGGCGGCGAGACCGTTGCTTATCGTGCCCAGTCACCCGTTGTGGTGGGCATATTGCCCGAAGGGAAAAAATACCCCGACTACCTGAATCCCGAAAATGAATCGTACGAAGTTTTGCTCCGCCAGAATCTGGTGAATAAATTCAATTCGATACCCGGTAACGCGCCAATCGAATCAATCTCGCCGTTCCGTTTCGAATTGCGAAGCTCGCCCCGCTCCAAGCTGGTGACCATAAAGCCCTATACTCCGGAACAAAGCAAAGTGCGTGGGTTTGTTTTCGATTTTATGCTGACATGCCCAGTTGAAATCCACCAACTGATTGAAGGATCAGGATTGGGCGAGAAAAACTCGATGGGATTCGGATGGGTACAACCAATGCAATCCCACCTAACAGACCCATCGGGTTCGAAACATTAAAAATGGCGGTCTATGATTAATCTTATTGCATCGCTGCTTATTATCATGATTATCATGAGGATACTTGCCTCATGGAAAGGCTCAAAACCACGTGAAAAACTTTATGCTATCCTGTTGCTTACATTTTTATTAATGGGGCTGTTGTCCTTTCTGGATCCTGCCTGAAACAAGAATCTTAACAAACAGCAACAAAACCGGTCAGGATTAAAAATATTAAACAATGCAACAAAATGAGCCATTAACATACGGATGCTTTTATCATATTTACAACCACGCCGTTGGAAACCGTGATTTATTCAGGGACGCGGATAATTACGAATATTTCCTTTCGCTTTACGACCAATATATTTCGCCAATAGCCGAAACGTATGCGTGGGTTTTGATGCCAAACCATTTCCATCTGTTGGTGCGGATAAAAAGCGTTGAGGAATATTTACACCTGACAGGTTTTGAAAACCTGTCAGGTGTAAAACCGCTGCACCAGCATTTTTCAAATTTTTTCAACGCATATATAAAAGCCCACAACAAATACTACCAAACCCATGGAACCTTGTTCGAACGGCCTTTCAAACGCAAATTAATCGACAGCGACGAATACCTGAGACAAACGATCCTGTACATCCATAATAACCCCGTCCATCATGGTTTTTGTGAACATCCGGTGGAATACCCCTGGAACAGTTACCTGACCTGTATTTCGATAAAACCAACCAAGCTGCACCGCGAGGCGGTGCTGGGCTGGTTCGATAGCGAAGCCAATTTTAAATCGATGCACAATCGGAAGATAGACCTGGATAGAATGGATGATTGGTTGGGAGTAAAATAATTAACCGCCTTTTTAAATTTTTAAGAAGAAAAGTTTCACTTAGTAAAAAATGAATATGGAAGCAAAACATCAGGTTCATAACCTAATCATCCTTGACGAAAGTGGTTCAATGGAGTCGATAAAGACAGCAATTATCAGTGGTTTCAACGAATTGGTACAGACAATTCAAGGTATTGAAAAACAATTTCCCCAGCAAGAACACTTTATTTCATTCGTTTCATTTAATGGACTGGGACATAAAATTCTTCATTTTGTTGACCCCGTGAGTAAACTAAACCAAATTGATGCCACAACCTATCGCCCTGATGCCACAACACCGTTATATGATGCCATGGGATTTAGCATCAATAAGCTGAAATATTTCCTTGAAGGAAAAACTGATTATAATGTCCTGGTTACCATATTGACCGATGGAGAAGAAAACGCTTCGAAAGAATTTTCGGGTGATGACATTAAAAAACTTGTCGAAGAATTAAAACAAAAACGCTGGACATTTACCTATATCGGGACCGACCATGATGTAGATAAAGTAGCCGCTTCAATCTCAATCAACAATTTAATGGTTTTTGAAAAAGATGAGCAGGATATCAAAAACATGTTTTTGACTGAAAAAAAAGCAAGAATTAAGTACAGCAAAAAACTACAGTTCAACGAAGATACCACGTCAAATTATTTTGAAATAATAAAAGACGACGATAAACAAATTTAAAAATGTAAGCGATGGGCTTGCGTATATGGTAGTTTTATTTTTACCCCCGACAGGGTTTTGAACCCTGTCGGGGGTAAAGAAAACGACAAACAAAAAAAGACAACTAATATGAAACAAACCTACCAAACGATTGACTACGAATGGCTGACAAGGCCAACGGGCGACCCGTTTGCCGATGCAGGCGGTTTTGCCATTGAATATCTTTCGGAGAAATTCCCCGAAAAGGATATTCTTGAATTGATTGACTACATGAATAAAATCTATGTAAATAAGTGGAATGCTAACCTTTATATGTTTTTCCATAATTCTAAGATTTTGCAACCTGCTTATAAAGGGAATCAAAAAATTGTAGAGTCAAATAAATACTTTAAGTCCCTTATTCAAGAAACCGATTCAATAGGACTTGGTTATTGTCGAATAACTGGTAGAGAAACACCCCTGTTTATTGGAGGTCGAAACAATACCATGCTTACAGGTGCTGGCACATTGGTCAACTTTCATCACTTTTTCCAAAAAGGGATTGCTTTGTCAAAAGAAGCATTAATTCGAATACACTTTGTTCCTTTTGCATGTCCTCTATTGCAAGGGAAAATAGGACTAATGCAAAGTAGCAATGAAATGTTGAGTAGGCTTTTTGTAAGAATGACTATTGATAAAAATCTACATGAAATTGCAACTGGTATATCAGAGGGTGCAACCAAAGCCGCATTTAACATCCCAGCAAATGCAATTTTTGAATTTATCGATTATTCAATCAATCATCTCGCTGAATTTAAAGATGGTAATTTGCTGCCTTCCCTAACATTATATCATTTTACAAACTTCAAAGATCAGCCAAATGTGAAACTTTATCAACTTCCTGCGAAAGTCTTCCTATTTTATAGAACGTGTTTGCAACCCCGTTTTAAAGAGGATTGGCAAAAGTTTGTACGTTCACACTACTACGATGGACAACACAAGGGAGCTAAATACAATCTACAATCTGGGAAGTTCGAATTGGTAAAATCAAAGGAAACCGAGGTTATCGACTTCGATGACTACAAACAATGGTTTAACCGCATTTTGAATAAACTATTAATAGACGAAAACATCCGACCCGAAATTTTGCGTTGGTCACGCAAGCATCCATTCAATTTTGAAATCGTATCAATCTATCAACAAAACATTATAGGTATGAAAAAAGAAACCATTATTAAAATCAAAGAATTGGCCGCATTCCTTGTAAGGGAAGAAGATGCTGACAAAATCAAAAAGCGCATTAAGGCACTCGACGGTGCAAAAAATGCGTCGGCATTGCGCCGCTTCATTTTAAAAGACGTAGTGGCCGCAAACTATGTGGCTATGAACGAAAATCCAATCGTCACAGTCGATGACTACGTAAACTACCTGTTCCCCGATGGTTCTTATTGGGCTGAAATCAGGGATATTCTGCTGATCGCCATCTATCAGGAGCTGCACGAAAGGGATTTAATCTCAGAAGAGCTTAAAGTAGAATTGGATTCAGAAGTTGAAGAAGAAGTAATTAACGATTAAACCAAATAAATCATGAAAAACATTAAAACACAGGGATTCGTCTTGATCGACGTAGATGTTGTGGCATTGAACAATGCCGGAAAAAATACACAAAGCAACAACGACAATGCAATTGCAACCAAATCAATCCGTAAGAACGGACGTAGTTATGTATATGTATCTGGCCAAGCTTGGCGCTATTGGTGGCGCGAAGCTTTGCAAAAGAATCAAGGCTGGAACTTATCTCCAATTACTCGCGACGGTAAAATTGCGTTTACCAATGCCGACCCATTGAAGTTCGCCGATGACGATGTGTTTGGTTATATGCGTGCAGCAAAGGATGCAGAATTGGATGAAAATGGTGAACCCAAAAAAGATGCAAGAGGAAATATAAAGATGACCAACGTAACGGTTACGCGTGTTTCGCCTTTAAAAAACTCTGCTATTATTTCGGCTGCCAGTGTTCGCCCCGAAGAAAACTGGTCGAGCATGGCTCGTCAGGAAGGCGATGCCGTTCCTTATGAAAAACAGGAGTATTGTGCTACCATGAAAGGTATGTTCAGCCTTGATCTGGGAATGGTTGGCACATTTTCGAACTACGACCGGACTGGATACAAAAACCTTTCGGTTGTTTTACAGGAGGAAGCATTAAAGAATGGAGCATTCGAAATTGATGACCCCTTCGTCCTTGATACCAAAGGCAACCCCAAAAAATTAATTCGATTAGATAAAGCGATTCGGCAAAAAAGATCTATTGACACCATCCAAGCGCTCAAAACCATTTCGGGTGGTGCCATGCAGACCAATAATATGGGCGATGTAACTCCCAAATTTGTTATTCTGGCTACCACCACAACCGGCAACCATCCCTTTAGTCATGTGGTTGGGAGTAGAGGGCAACGAGACGAAGAAGTAGTTTTCAATTTTGAAGGGCTGGTTGAAGTACTAAAAGATTACAAGGACACTTTCGAAGGAACTGTATTTATCGGTCGCCGCAGCGGATTTATGGATGAAATCGCAAATGATCTGAAATCGTTGGGAAGCATGAAAGACATTCCTGAGGTGAAAGTTTTAACTGTAAACGAAGCCATCGACCAGTATTGCGAACAAATGAAAGCACAGATTGAATAATGAAAGCATACCGTATCAAGATAAACTCGTGGACTTCAAGCTTTAGGTATCCAAACCTTATCTCGGGTTTTCAACCTACGCTTGAAGTTCCGCCAGTGAGTACGGTTATGGGCCTAATTAATGCAGCATCGGGTAAGTATTTGGAGAACCGACAAATTGAATTGGGCTATTATTTCGATTTCAAAATCAAAACCGTTGATTTGGAAACCATCTATCAAATCAACGCAAATGATAAGAATTATCCAGACAACACGGTAAAATCGAATGTAATCCAACGCGAATTCCTTTACGATTGTCAGTTGTTCCTTTATTTAACCGACGAAGAATTGGTTTCCTGTTTTCGCCAACCTGCCTACCAACTTTTATTGGGACGAAGCGGTGACTTGGCAGGAATCGAAAGCATCAAAGAAGCGGAATTGCAAGAAGTAAGCAATGCCCGATTTGCAGGGCAGGTAATCCCTTTCAATGGGAACTATTTGCCTGGCCAAATTCAGGCGCTACCCAAATACTTCAGCAATACCACTCCACGCAAAAATATGGGAACCGAACCGTACTCTGTAATCTCCTACAACAATCCGGTCAATTCGCAATTAACCGGATTCAGGTCTGAATTGGAAGAATTCGATAGTGACATTTACTTTCACAAGTTTGAAGTATGACAACCAATAATAAGGAGGTTCTGGCCAAATCGGAACCTCCTGTTTCAATGAAACAGCACATTGACGAATGTCTTCTGGTGTATGAATCGCTTCGAAAAGCATTTGGATGTTTGCCCGTGAATGATTTAAATCGTTTCTGGGAGCTTGTTCGTTTGGGTATTATCTTTCACGATTTGGGAAAATCTCACTCCGAGTTTCAAAAAATGCTTGAAGGAAAACGGGCAAACTGGTATCACCAAAGGCACGAACTGTTTTCAACACCGTTTATCGATCGGTTGGATTTACCAGAAGAGGATAAATTGCTTTTAAAACTGATTGTTGCCGGGCATCACAAAAATTTCAGTTTCCTGTTCGACCATATCCAACATGGATACAAAACGGGCGAAGATATCTTTTCGCTAACAGAGGATGGAAAGCTGGATTGGGAGGAAGAAACTCGGAAAATTGACCATCGTTTTATTCAATCGTTTCTCAAAGAATACCAAGTTTCTTTGAAAGAAAGCCCGTTGGCCTTGCCCATGCAATTGGTAAAAGATTATAAGCGCAAACCGGTCAACACCACCAGCATCAATTTCAGGGAACTGCTTTTGGCTGCAGGCGCATTGAAACAGTGCGACCATTTGGCTTCTGGCGGCATTTTTAAAGTGAATGTGTTAGAGGAAAAGCATTTCAATTTCTTATACAAAACCAAATGGGCTCCGTATTTTCATCAAAAAAAGGCTTCGGAAACTATTGGAAACATTGTACTTACCGCTCCTACGGGTTCGGGCAAAACAGAGGCATCGTTGATGTGGCTGCACAAGCAAATGAGAGAGAACGGGCAGGGACGAACCTTTTACATTCTGCCGTTTACGGCTTCCATCAATGCCATGTTCGAGAGGCTTGACGAGAAAATGCAGGGCAACAATGAAATTGTGGGCGTAGTTCATGGCAAACTTTCAGAATACATCGAAAGCCGTTTCGGCGACGAAAAATACAGCAAACAAAATGAGAAACTAAAGCTTGAACTGAAAGAAAGTTTCAGGGCTTTGGTTCCGCCGCTAAAAGTAGCAACACCTTTCCAATTGTTGAAATCGATTTTCGGATTAAAAGGTGGTTCTTCACAGAAATGCGTACCTGAATAAATAAAGCAGTAAATTTAGAATAAAAAATGTCAACGAGTTTGCTCTATCATGGATTCGGTTTAACTGATCAGGAATACCTGAAAACTGAATATCGGAACGGAACGGTGAT
>JAJUGZ010000054.1 GCA_029265715.1 Bacteroidota bacterium | reverse complement strand
TCAAATAGGCCTAGCATATTGATATTCTTCATTGTTGCTCTTTTTTGTACTGTAAAATAGGCAATCTAACCATATATCCCATGCTTAAAATATTAACAATTAAACAAATATATTAACATTGGGTTTTTAGAGATGCCCATTAGTAAGTGCTGTCTAATGTGCGGATAGCAAATACACTGTCGAGTTTTTCTTTCGAGATGGCGGTTCTCAGCTTGACTTTCACTGTTTCGCCCGGCAGTAAATCGAAATAGTTGTCCGAGAAGAACCCGTCTTCGTCGCCGATTGTCATAAACAGGTTTTTAGCCAGCTTGTCGGTGCCCAATGTGATTTCAAATCCACCTTCAGCCGGAGCGATCTCGTATTTAACGGCTGGTTTGGGCAGGGTCAGGTTCTTTACCTGGGTAAAATAATATTTGTTCGAAGCCATTATGTTCCCGTCAACTACCAGTTCGGTAACCAGAACCTGTGTTTTCGGATCTTTGCCCTTCATAAATTCAGCCTTTGACTCGGAGAAATAGGTGGCTGAAGAGTTGGCCGGTATGGTAACCGGGACCGATTTTTCGTCGACTATTTTGCCATCAAAACCAACAGTCCGGAGATTGAGTTGACCGGCAATTTCAGAAAGCTGATCGCTGACAATGCCTACTTTCAGCGCCCCGTCTGCTTCAAACGGAGAAACCAGAATGGGTTCGAAGCCTTTTTTTACGTAATACTGAAGCGCTTTCCAGCGTTGATAATAGTCGGTCGAACTCCAGGAAGCAACCGGCCAGCAGTCGTTAATCTGCCAGTATAAGCTTCCCATATTGTATGGCATGGCGCGGCGGTGCCCTTCCAGTGCAAATTTGATCCCTTCGGCTTGCAAAACATGGTTAACATAGAGGAACGACTCAAAATCCTTCGGTTTTTTGTAATCCTGAAGCATGTAATATTCGATGGTCTGATTGCCAATCGATGAGCGTTGGTGCGATTTCATGACTTCAGAAAGAATATCATAATCTTCTGGCGTAGCATATTGTTTTACGGTTTTAAGCTCAGGGAACGACTGGAATCCATATTCGCTCATGAACCGGGCAATGTGGGTCGCATAGTTTTTAAATGGTTCTTTGCCCCACCAAACGCCCCAGTAATGTTCGTCTCCGTTTACCAGGTCGGACGGGATGCCCATGCCCGACGATGGGCTCGAATCCCAGTATTTGCGGCTTGGGTCGTATTCGGCAACGGCATCGGGTAAAATATGGTGGAAAATATCGGTGTACGATTTCCAGATTTTGTCGGCATTTTCCTGACTTTTGGCTTCTTCTGCTTTCTTCCAGCCCCAGCCATACCAGGCAGCCAGGATTTCGTTGTTGCCGCACCACAACGCAATGCTCGGGTGGTTGCGTAACCGTTTGATGTTGTCGCGTGCTTCGGCTTTTACATTATTCAGGAAGGCCTCATCGTCGGGGAACATGGCACAGGCAAACATAAAGTCTTGCCAGATCAGGATACCTGATTCGTCGCACAGGTCGTAAAATTCGTTGTTCTCGTAAATACCGCCGCCCCATACACGCAGCATGTTGAGATTTGAGATTTTAGCGGTATTTACCACGTTTTTGTATATTTCCGGAGTTACCCGCGCCGGGAAAATGTCGTTTGGAATGTAGTTGGCACCTTTCATAAACACCGGAACGCCATTTAAGCGGAAATAGAATGTTGTTCCTTTCTCGTCTTTGTCGCGGACCAGTTCGAGGGTCCGTAAGCCGATACGACTGGATTTAACAGTCGAGCGGGACCCGATGGCCAGTTTGCCATTGATTGTGTACAGGTATTGTTCTCCCAGTCCGTTTGTCCACCAGCGCTTTGGATGGTCGATTTTAAAGTCGACCGAGTATGTTGAGACTCCTTTTTTCAGCTCGACATTGGCTTGGGCCAAAACAGCGCCATCATTCTCAACCGACAGTTTGGCCGACCCGTCTTTTTCCGATTCAACTTCGAATACGGCGGTTAAAGTAGCGACACTGTCGCTCAGACTGTTTTGTTTGATGTTCAGGTCGTTGATGCGGGCTTCGTCCCACGCTGTAAGATAAACCGGGCGCCAAATTCCGCTCGAAACCAACCGTGGCCCCCAGTCCCATCCAAAATGATATCCGGCTTTGCGGGTATATACCGATACTTTTTTATTTCCTTCAACCTGCCCAATTTCAGCCAGGTCGTTATCTGAAACCGGGATCACATAGCCGTTGGCATTGTATTTTTTCAGTCCTTCGGTGATCGGAGAGCGGAACAAGATGCGAAGTTCATTACTGCCTTTCTTCAGTTGGCCTTTCACGTCAACCATCCATTCGCGGAACATGTTGTCGGCCGAAAGGACCAGCGAGTCATTAACGAAAACATCGGCATAGGTATCTAATCCTTTAAAATCAAGAGCGATGCGATCGCGTGAAAGAACGGATGCATCAAGTTGGATAGTAGTTTTGTACTCCCAGTTTACTTTATCGATCCATTGCAGGTTGCGTTCGTTCAGGCGATAGAACGGATCTTCAATTTTCTTGTTCTGAAGCAAATCGGTATGTACACATCCGGGGACGGTGGCCGGGAGCCATTCGTCCTGATTGGCCTGACGAAATGTCCATCCTTCGGAGATTTCAGTTTTTGTAACTAATTCAGGATTTTTAGTCTGACACCCGGCCAAGCCCGTCAAGGCCAGTAGTGCCCACATAATTCTGGTTTTTTTCATGATTTATTATTTGTGGTTTTGCAAATTTGCTGTTATTGGTATCGATCGAAACTATCTCGACGCAAATATCTGCAATTTTGTGTTATTGTAAAAATAACAGGATGATTTTATCAGAGAAACCGGCAGTTACCAGATGTACCCGCTTACAGGTCATGCCTGATTTTGTCGCGAGATCAGTTCTTTTCTATCCGTTTGATTTTGTAGCGAATCCGGATGGACAGGAGGATGGCCGCGCTGACCAATCCAGCCACAAAGCCGTACCAGATTCCCTCCGGGCCATATCCGAACACGAAAGCACAAAGATAGCTAACCGGGAGTCCGATGGCGACGTAGGAAAATCCGGCGATAAACATGGGGGCTTTTACATCGGCAAACCCGCGAAGGACACCCAGACTGACAACCTGTAAGCCATCGAACATTTGGAAAATAGCGGCAACAACCAGCAGCGAAGCGGCTTGCTTTATCACCGGAGCATCGGTAGTGAAAAGATAGGGCAGTTGGTATCTGAAACCGTAGAATGCCAACCCGCACAGAGCCATATAAATTACAACCAGGTGTACGGCAGAGTAGGCAACTTTTTCCATGCTGTTAAAATCGTTGTTTCCCAGTTGGTAGCTGACGCGGATCGTTGTTGCCATGGCAACTCCGTTTGCGATCATAAATGTCGCGCTGGCTAAACTAAGCGCTACCTGATGGGCTGCCAACGGCACATCGCCCAGCCAACCCATCATGATGGCAGCTCCGGCAAACGATGAAACCTCCATCACCAATTGGGCTGCGATGGGAAACCCGACCTTAAAAATGGCCTTCATCTGTTTGAAGGAACTTTTTACCGGGTACATCAGCTTGAAGTAGAACCGGATCCGATTTAGTTTCTGAAACCCGGCAAAGAGGACCAGGGGCATGGCTATTCGTGAAATCAGCGTAGCATAACCGGCTCCCAGCAGCCCAAGTTCGGGAAATCCCAGTTTCCCGAAAATCAGGATATAATTGAAGAAGACGTTCAACAGGTTGGATGAAATGGTGGCAACCATCGCCAAAAGGGTGTTGCCCATGCCTTCGCCAACTTGTTTCAGGAGGATAAAAAACAGAAACGGGACCAATGATACAACCAGGGTCCGGTAATAGGGGATGGCCAGCTCAACCACTTGTGCCGGTTGTCCCATAAATGGCATGATCCATGTAAGCGACCAGGAAAACAGGAAGAGAACGACCAACACGATTCCTGAAAGGGAAAACCCATTTTTCATGATCTCGGCCGCTTTCAGGTCGTTGCCTTCGCCCATGGCGCGTCCCAGCAAAGGGGTAATTCCAAAGAACAGGCCCATCCCGAAAAGCATGATGACCACGAAAATGCTGTTGGCGAACGAAGCTGCCGCCAGTTCAATAGTGCCTACGCGGCCAACCATAGCATTGTCAATTAGTTGTATGGTAGTTTGGCCTGCCTGGGTTAGTACCAGCGGAAATGCCAGTTTCATCAGGCGTTTGTAGAAAGGGAAATATTTTTTGATTGATAGGAGCATGATCAAATTAGTTGTTGTCCGGGGTTTTAATCCTGATGGCAAAATACCTGCAGATACAATTACGGATCCGGTTTCGGGAAAAATAACCGCGATCTGGCTTTGTTTATATGACAGGGTTGGTTAGATGAAGGTCATGATCAGGTACATGGTCGACAGGCCCAGGAAATATCCGGCATAAATTTGCGAAGGCGTGTGTTTTTCCAGCATCAGCCGGGATGTTCCCAAGAAACCTGAAATCAGGATCAGTAAAATGATCGTTCCGGTGGTATTGACATCGAGCCGAAAGGTAAGGCCTAAAAAGCCGCCAACAATTCCGCCAATGGCGGCCATGTGGTTGCTGATTTTCCATTTGATTGAAATAATCAGGAGCAATACAATAATCAGGATTGATGAGATCAGGAAAAGCTTATAAGCCGGATAAACCGGAACCCTTCCGAGCATATAATAGCCAATGTAGTAGCAAACAGAGCTTAGCAACAACGGGATTATCCGGTCGGAACTTTTTTCCATATTGCGGTTGAACCGTGGGTTAATCGCCAGGATACCGATCGTGAGCAACGGGAGCAGGCAGGTGCTCAAAAAAACAACCAGCAACACAAACCGTTGGACCGGCCAGGTAACCAGCGAAAAGTAAAAGCCGGAATTGAAAAGTAACAGAAATCCCCAGGTCGGGATTAAAAGAGGGTGAAATATCAGCGAAATAAAACGGGCTAATAAGGTGGCGCTTTTCATCGTGCGGGGTTTTCTGTTAAAGTTCTTTTCTGAGCCGGGCAACCGGAATTCCCAGTTGCTCGCGGTATTTGGCTACCGTTCGTCGCGCAATCGGGTACGATTTTTCTTTCAGGATCTGGGCCAGCTGATCGTCGGTTACCGGATGCCGCTTATCTTCTTTTTCGATGCATTCCTGTAGGATCTTTTTGATTTCGCGGGTCGAAACTTCTTCGCCGGTATCTTTCTGCATACCTTCCGAGAAGAAGTATTTCAACGGGAAAATCCCGAAATGTGTCTGGATGTATTTGCTGTTCGAAACCCTCGAAATGGTTGATATGTCGAGGCCGGTCCGGTCGGCAATGTCTTTCAGGATCATCGGTTTCAGCTTGGTTTCGTCGCCTTCCTGAAAATATTCTTCCTGAAAACGGATAATCTCAGTCATGGTCACCAATAAGGTGTTATGCCGTTGCATAATTGCGTCGATAAACCATTTGGCCGAGTCGAGTTTTTGTTTCACAAACATCAGGGCTTCTTTCTGGTCGCGTGAGGCTGTTTTGCGATTGGCGCTGTAGGCTTTCAGCATTTCCATGTATGCATTGCTGATGCGCAGGTCGGGCACATTTCGTTGGTTAAGGCTCAGCTGCAAATCTCCGTCGACATTTTCGAGTATGAAGTCGGGGATAATAACCTGGTTTGCCCGGTTTAACGGGTTACTGTACGAACTTCCGGGTTTGGGGTTCAGTTTCAGGATTTCGTCGATGGCATCTTTCAGTTCCTCTTCGGAGACCTCAAATTTCCGGATGATTTTGTCGTAATGTTTTTTGGTAAATTCCTCAAACGTGTCTTGAATGATTTTGGCAGCCAGGCAGGTTGAGTTGCTTCCTTTTTTTCGTTGGATCTGCAAAAGTAAACATTCCTGAAGGTCGCGTGCCCCCACGCCCGGCGGCTCGAATTCCTGAATTTGTTCCAGTATCTGCTCCAGCTTCTTTTCGCTGACATTGATGTTCTGCGCGAACGCCAGATCATCGCTGATCGACATCAGGTCGCGGCGCAAATAGCCATCTTCGTCAATATTCCCGATAATGTATTCGGCCAACAGTTTTTCTTCCTCGTTCAGGTCCGACAGGCCGAGCTGTTCGTAAAGCGATTCGAAAAAACTGGTCCCGGCTGAAAAAGGGATCTCGATATTTTTGTCGTCTTTCGAGTAATTGTTGGTCGCTAGTTTGTAATCCGGAATGTCGTCTTCCTCGTTCATGTAATCTTCGAGCGAGAACTCATCATTGTCATGTCCTAGTTCTTCTTCGTTTCCGGTATCGTCATACTGTTCCTCTCCGGCCTCTCCACCATCGAGCAACTCCAGTGCCGGATTTTCTTCCAACTCTTTTTTGATGCGTTGCTCAAGCTGGACAGTCGGTATCTCCAGCAGCTTGATCACCTGGATCTGCTGTGGGGATAATTTTTGCAATAACTTTTGCTGAAGACTTAGTTTCTGAACAGACATGACTTTACAACTTTCTTCAAAAATAATTGATTTCGTCGAACAATTTGGTCTGTTGACAACAAAAAGAGGCTGACAATCTGGTCAACCTCTTGTTTATTTGACTAAAAACCAACGAATTCGGTTTTGTTTATGGGTTGTGATGTTGTTATTCTTAACGTAAATTTAGGACAGCCCGTATCCGGCTTTTAAAACTCGGCGTTTTTCGGAGTTCTCGGGAAGGCAATTACGTCGCGGATATTACCCATTCCGGTTACAAACAGGATGAATCGTTCGAAACCTAACCCGAAGCCTGAGTGGGGTACTGACCCGAAGCGGCGGGTATCGAGGTACCAGCTCATTTCTTCGACCGGAACACCCATGGCTTCCATGCGGGCAACCAGTTTGTCGTAGTTGTCTTCACGCTGCGAGCCGCCGATGATCTCGCCGATGCCGGGGAATAAAACGTCCATCGCAGCAACAGTTTTCCCGTCGTCGTTCAATTTCATGTAAAATGCTTTGATATCTTTCGGGTAGTTGATCAGGATAACTGGTTTTTTGAAATGTTTCTCAACTAAGTAACGTTCGTGTTCGCTCTGAAGGTCGACGCCCCAGGCAACCGGGAACTGGAATTTGCCTTTTTTATAGTGTTTCGATTCGAGCAGAATATTGATTGCGTCGGTGTATAGCAGCCGTTCGAAATCGTTTTCGAGTACAAAGCGGAGTTTTTCAACCAGTTCCATCGAGCGTTCTTCTGTCGGTTTGTTTTTTTCTTCTTCCTGAAGTCGTTTGCTGAGGAACTGCAGGTCGTCCATGCAGTTATCCAGCGCATATCTGATCAGGTATTTCAGGAAATCTTCGGCCAGGTCCATATTGTCTTTCAATTCGTAGAAAGCCATTTCCGGTTCGATCATCCAGAACTCGGCCAAGTGGCGGGTTGTATTGGAGTTCTCGGCACGAAAGGTTGGCCCGAAGGTATAAATTTCGCCCAGTGCGGTGGCTCCCAATTCTCCTTCCAACTGTCCGGAAACCGTGAGGTTGGTCGATTTCCCGAAGAAATCGGCTGTAAAATCAACGTCGCCTTCTTCGGTCAGCGGAGGATTTTTGGCATCGAGCGTGGTTACTCGGAACATTTGTCCGGCGCCTTCAGCATCCGATCCGGTAATGATCGGGGTGTGTAAATAATAGAAGCCTTTCTGGTTGAAGTAATTGTGGATGGCGAAGGCCATGGCGTGGCGGATGCGGAACACCGCGCTGAATGTGGCCGTGCGGAAGCGCAGGTGGGCATTTTCGCGCAGGAACTCCAGACTGTGTTTCTTTGGCTGGATCGGGTATTTGTCCGGATCGGCTTTTCCGTAGATGACAATTTCGGTTGCGTTCAGTTCCACCTTTTGTCCGCTTCCCTGCGACTCGACCAACGTTCCGGTGATCCCGAGGGCCGTGCTGGTATTGATATCTTTGAAAAGTTCTTCGCCAAATTTTTCAACATCAGCAACCACCTGCAAATTATTGATGGTCGATCCGTCGTTTAACGCGATGAAATTCACGTTTTTACTGCCACGTTTTGTTCGCACCCATCCTTTTACCAATACTTGCTGGCCAATCTGTTCTCCAGTTAGTATCTCTTTAATTTTCAGCCGTTTCATTTTTTTGTGTTATTTACTGATGTTTGATTTTTTCTGTTTTTTAATAGCAAGGAACAAAAGTACATCTTTCTGCTAAAAAACATGAAAATGCGTAGGGAAATCTTTCAGAGTTAAGTGGTTTTTAACGGGTTCCCCCATTCGGGAAAGGGATAAGAATGAAAAGTGAGGGGTTATGTGTTAAATTGGGGGCAATTATGGTATAATTAAGACAGCTAACCGAAAAAAATGATGATCAGCATAAAAATCAGCTTTCTGGCAAATTTCTGTATTTTTACTTGTTGTGTTGTTAGCGGTGCAAAGAAAAAGATGAAGTTGGGAGACCCGACTTTTGCAGAGCCTAACGATAAGGAAAGTACGAACTTATTATCATGAATGGATGCGATTCCGGGAGAGTCAATTTTTATTGTTAGCAGTATTGCTGTTATTTTTTTATGGAGTTGCATGGGGGCAACTGAAGAATATAGGTGTTCCCGCGATTCATAACTTCATGAAGAGTGAATATCGTGCAGGTGCACAAAACTGGCAAATTGGGCACGACAGCCGAAATTTCATGTATTTTGCCAACAACGATGGCTTGCTGGAGTTTGACGGGGCCCACTGGCAGCTCTATACCCTTCCCAATCGGTCGATTATTCGTTGTTTGGCAATCGATGAAAATGACCGTATTTATGTGGGGCAACAAAATGATTTTGGGTATATGGACCCCGATTCGACCGGGCGGCTACAGTATCATTCCCTGCTTAGCCTGGTTGATCCGAAGAGCCGGAGCTTTGAAGAAATATGGCGGATTCACTTGACTGATTTCGGGGTTGTTTTTCAATCGTATTCCCATTTATTCATCTATCAAAACAACCGGGTTTTTCAAGTTCCGCTGAAAAACCGGCTGCGATTCTCGTTTTATGTAAATGGCCGGCTTTGGGTGCAGGATGAAGTTGAGGGGATGAAGGAGTACAGCCAGGGGCGGTTTTATCCGTTGCGGGGGCTGGAATCACTTGTTGGAAAAGAAGTTTGGGCTGTTTTGCCTGCTTCAGAAAATCGGGTTCTGATTGCTACCGCTAATTCTGGCGTTTATTTATACAATGGGCAGCTCCTGGAGGCGTGGAACGGACAGTCGAACCTGTTTTTGATGGAAAACCAGACTTTTTCTGCGCGAAAATTTAAAGATGCTTATGCGTTTGGTACGGTGCAAAATGGATTGTTGATTACCGATGAAAATGGTCGGATTATTCAGCATATCAATAAAAAGAAAGGATTGCAAAATAACACCATTTTAAGTATTGGAACCGACCGCGACGATAATTTATGGCTGGGATTAGATAATGGGATCGATTATATTGATGTGAGTTCCCCGTTCACGTACTTGTACCACCCTGAAGGGTTGGGGGCTACGTATTCATCGCTGGTGTACAAGGGGAAATTGTATGTAGGGACCAACCATGGGCTGTTTGTAAAAGAGTGGCCCGAACGGGGGGGGCTCGAAACAGAAGGCTTTCGGTTAGTCCCTCAAACGGTAGGACAAATTTGGTACCTGGGAGTGCATCAGGGGGTATTACTGTGTGGTCACGACAATGGCACGTTCATTATTGAGGGGGAAACAGCTACCCGGATTTCCCGGGAAAAGGGAGGGTGGACTTTTATCGAGCCAAAGGAGGCCCCGGATTACCTGATTGGCGGAAACTACAACGGGTTAACGCTTTTCCGGAAAACAAGAGACAAGAGATCGTGGGAACTTGTTGGGCCGATAAAAGGATTTAACGAATCGTCGAAGCTGATGGCACAGGATAAAAAGGGGGATATCTGGATGAGCCATGGCTTTAAAGGAGTTTTCCGGATTAAACTAAATCAGCGATTGGACAGTGTGATCAGTTATGACTTTTATAACTCGAAAAACGGCCTGCCTTCTGATATTTATGTTAATCTGATGACCATTCACGGGAATATCCTGTTTACGAATCCGGGAGGGATTTACACATTTAATGAAAATACCGGCAAATTTGAGCGTTCGGCTTACTATAATTCTATCTTTGGACAGGATAATGTGGATTACATCTATGAAGATCCATATAATAACATCTGGTTTACGGCAGCTAGGGTTCCCGGGGTTTTGCGTTTTCAGGAAGACGGGACCTACCGAAAAGTAACTGCTCCATTTGATGAATTATCAGGTCGGATTATTGCCGGTTTTCAACACATTCAGGTGGCAGATGCCCAAAATACCTTTATCGCGTTGGAAGACGGATTGGCTCATTATTCTCCAACCTATCAGTCGTTATCCGATACGATGTTTCAGGCTTACATTCGGGAAGTAGTAAACTTAAACGATGGAGGGGAGATTTTTCCAACAGCCCGTCTTGAAAAAGCAGGAGGGGAGGTGCCCTCTTACCGCTATAAAGGGAACAATCTGCGCTTTATTTTTTCCAGTCCCGACCATCGGAATCTCGGAAAAATCAAGTACAGTTTCTTTCTCGAAAATTATAGTTCCGGATGGTCGTCATGGTCGAGTGAACCTGTTTGTGAGTTTATGAACCTGCGCGAAGGGTTTTACACCTTTCGGCTGAAAGCATTAAATGCTGCAGGAGAAGAAAGCAATATATCTTCCTTTTCATTTTACATCAGGCCTCCGTGGTACCGGTCGGTGTTGGCTTATATAGGCTATGGCATATTGGCCTTGGCATTTATTGGCTTGTCGGTCTGGTTTGTGTTGTTTCGTATCCGGATTTCCCGCCGAAAAGAGCGGCTGAAGCATTTGAACGAATATCGTCAGAAACTGCAGCAATATCAGCGCGAAGCACTAATCTCTGAAAAAGAAATCATAAAACTGAAAAACGAACAGCTTCATGGTAAGATGATTCATCTTGACAAAGAATTGGCCAACCAGACTATGAATATTGTTCATAAAAACAAATTTCTGGGCAAATTAAAATCAGAAATGAAAAGTATTCTCGAGCAAACTACCGACAGCTCCGTGAAGCCCAGGATCAGCATGCTGATTAGCCGGATTGACCGGGAATTTGATGATAAGCGGCAAAATGAACTTTTTGAAACGTATTTCGATGAGGTTCACGAAGAGTTTTTTAAACGGCTTTCCGAGAAGTTTCCGATGCTTACTCCCCGCGAACAAAAGTTATGTGCGTATATCAAAATGAATATCTCTTCGAAGGAAATGGCCGTCCTGATGAATATTTCTCTGCGGGGTGTAGAGATTTCCCGTTATCGTTTACGGAAAAAACTGGGAATTGAGCGCGACACTCAATTAAGTGCATTTATTGCCAGTATTTAAGGGTCATGCTGTATAGCATGATCCCGTATGATGTATTTCATTCAAACAAGTATTTTTCGTTTAAATAGCTGACAGATAATGTCTTGACATTGTTTGTGTAGTATTTTTGTAGTACCTGATTGTATTAGCTTGTTGTATTTTTGACGTATGGATCTTTTTGTATGTGTTGCACGGTTCCCGGATTTTTGGGGTCAGATTAAACTTTAATATGATCTAAAAACGTCAACTTATGAAAAGATTGTTGCTATCATTTTTGTTATGTACATTTTTGGGATCTTTCCTTTATGCCCAGGAAATATCTGTTTCCGGTAAAGTAAGTTCCAAAGACGATGGACAACCCATACCGGGGGTCTCGGTCGTTGTTCAGGGTACTACCATCGGGACGATCACCAACTTAGATGGGCTTTATTTTTTAAAAGCGCCAGCGAATGCAACCTTGGAATTCTCCTTTATCGGAATGAAAAGCCAAGTGATAAAACTGAATGGACAAACCACTGTAAATGTCGTTCTCGCAAGTGAAGCCTTCGATGTAGACGAAGTCGTAGTGGTGGGATATGGTACTCAAAAGAAAAGTTTGATTACCGGTTCTATCAGTAAAGTCGGCAATGAAGAACTGACCAAGACCTCTGACATGCGTGTAACCCAGGCCTTGCAGGGGAAAACGGCCGGTGTTGTTATCGCTAACAATTCTGGTCAGCCAGGCGACCAGGTGTCTATCCGTATTCGCGGGATTGGGACCAATGGCAACGCCGAACCGTTATATATTGTTGATGGATTGCCTATGAGCGGAGCAGGAATCGATTTTCTGAATTCGAACGACGTTGAATCGATCGAAGTATTGAAAGACGCGGCCTCATCGGCTATTTATGGGGCCCGCGGGGCGAATGGCGTAATCCTGATTACCACCAAAAGTGGACGGAAGGATACGAAAATGGAAATCTCGTACGACGGGTATTACGGGGCGCAAAACCCTTGGCGAAAACTGCGCTTGCTCAACAGTCAGGAGTATATGATGCTGACTAACGAAGCCGCAATAAACGCCGGGCAAGCACCCAAATTTTCAGCCGCAGATATGGCTAAATACACATCGACGACCGATTGGCAGGATGAAATGTTTTATTACGATGCGCCTAAGCAAAATCATTCGATAACGCTGAATGGAGGGAATGATAAAATTAGTTATTCGTCTTCTATTAATTATTTTAAACAAGATGGTATTGTAGCAAAAGGGAAATCGCAATTTGAAAAATTCGGTTACCGGTTGAATACAATTGGTGAGTTTGGTTTTCTGAAAATAGGTTCGAACCTGAACTTAGCCTATATAACCAACCGGGGTATCGAAACCAATACACACTTTGGAATTGGGTTGTCTCAAGCTGTAAATATGCCCCCGATTATTCCGGTTACCAACGAAGATGGTTCGTGGGCCACTCCGGAACAGTTTGGAATCGGACTTCAGGAGATTACCAACCCGGTAGCACTGCTTAGCAACCTGAACTCGCAAACCAAGACCAGTAAGTTGGTCGGTGGTCTTTTTGGCGAAATCGATTTTGGGAAAATTGACAAGGCGTTGAAAGGTTTGACCTTTAAATCGACCTTTAGCGGTGAAATGGCTTATGTAACCAACCGTAGCTATACGCCTTACTATTACCTGGATGCCATGCATTTTACAATAACCGATCGCACCTCCAAATCGGTCAACCAATATACCAATTGGAACTTTGAAAACGTGTTGACTTACGACCGTACAATTGATGATCACCACTTTACTCTTATGGCCGGTACGACAGCTTTGAAGAACCTGTGGGAAAGCCTGTCCGGAGAAAAATCGGATGTGATTTTTGATGACTTTGAACATGCTTATATCGACAATGCTACTGATCCGGAAAGCGCCAATGCCGGTGGCGGATTTTCAGAACATACCGTGGCTTCCATCTTTGGCCGTATTAACTACGACTTTAAAGACCGCTACATGTTGACAACAACGCTTCGACGGGACGGATCTTCCCGTTTTGGGTCTCAAAACAAATATGGTTATTTCCCCTCGGTTGCAGCAGGTTGGGTTGTTTCGCGCGAGAACTTCATGAAAAGCACTTCGAATTTGTTTGATTTGCTGAAGGTTCGCGTCAGCTGGGGACAGAACGGGAACGAAGAAATCGGCGATTTTGGCTATACCTCGATTATTGGAAACCAAAGCATCTATTACTTTGGAACCGATAAAGTCCAGTACAACGGGACTCAACCAACTCGAATCGCCAATCCTTCATTAAAATGGGAAACTTCAGAACAGACCAACTTCGGGATTGACCTGAATACGCTGGGAAACAGCCTGCAGGTTACGCTCGACTATTACATCAAAAATACCAAAGACTGGTTGGTGACAGCACCTGTTCCCATGCTGGTCGGAAACTCAGCGCCCATTATCAATGGAGGTAAAGTGAGAAACTCCGGGTTCGAAGCTGCTTTAAGTTACAAAAAGCAATTTGGAAAACTCCAGTTTAGCGGCTCGATCAATGGAGCTTTCAACAAAAACGAAGTGCTTGACATTCAAAATGCCGAAAAACGCTTACAGGGAGGAGACGGAGGTTTCGGACAATCGGGTGTTCTTTATGCGGCTGTCGGGACGCCAATGGGTGTTTTTTACGGGGTGAAGACCGACGGGATCTTCCAGACAACCGACGAAATAAATGCCTACGTGAATGCCTCGGGAAATAAAATACAACCCAATGCCAAGCCGGGCGATATTAAATTCATTGATGCCAACGGCGACGGGTCTATCACTGATGCCGACCGCGTGGAGATAGGTTCGCCTTATCCCGATTTTACCGGAGGATTAAATCTGAACCTCGAATACAAAGGCTTTGATCTCAACACCTTCTTGTATGTCGCCCTCGGGCAGGAAGTGTATGATGCCACGCGCCGCTACGATATGAATGGGACCAACTACCGCGCCGATTGGCTCAACCGGTGGACCGGCCCCGGCACTTCTAACTACTATCCGCGTGTCACGTTTGTTGACGACAACCAGAACATGAAAACGGTGAGCGATTTCTTTGTCCACGATGCAAGCTTTGCCCGCCTCCGGAATATTACCTTGGGCTATTCGTTGCCGAAAGAAGTACTCTCCCAACTTCATGTGAGCAGGTTACGCCTGTTTGTATCAGCCGAAAACCTGCTGACAATTACCAAGTACAAAGGATATGATCCGGAAATAGGAGGTGGCGTTTTCAGTAACGGGATCGACCACAATATCTACCCGCAGGCCCGCACTGTCTTAGGCGGGGTTAACATTACCTTTTAAATGAAGTCAACGGAAAAATTACAGAAAATGAAACAAACATGTTGCTTCACGACACTTAGTGGTATGATGATAATTTTCAGCAACATATAGTTCCATGCTACCATTAAAAAAACAAATTATTCATAGTATGAAACGAGCCATGAGAGATAGTCTCACATACAGGGGCATGATCAATAATGGCGAGTTCCATCTGGTAATTAAAAATCAAATTATAAACAGATGAAAAAGAATATTTTATATATAACCTTGTTTCTGGCTTCGATCCTTGGCAGCACGTCGTGCTCTGATTCTTTCCTGGAGCTCGAGCCCAAAACCGGGCAGGTTGAAGCCAACTATTATAAGACCGAAGATCAGGCATTGTTGGCTGTTGCAGCTGTTTACGATGCGTATTCGGTACAAAACTGGCAGTTTGTTCCCACCATGTCTGATATCTTCTCGGATGATGCGTTCTGCGGTGGTTCAAACATTAGCGATATGAGCCAATGGCAGGAGATGGAAATGTTTGCCATGACTCCGGAAAATAACTCCTCGAGCGATTTGTGGAACCGGTGCTATTCTGGCATCTACAGGGCGAACCTATACCTGCAAAAACAAGATGAAGTAAACTGGGTGACCGCGGGAAAGAAAGAACGGCTCGAAGCGGAAACTCTTTTCTTGCGTGCCTATTTTTACTGGGACCTGGTTCGGCACTACGGGTATGTTCCTCTGGTTACCACGGTCCTGCCTTCGGTTGAAGATTATAAAAACCTGCCGCAAAATACGCCGGAGGAAATTTTTACTCAAATTGCGGCCGATCTGCTGAAGGCTGTTGCCGTTCTTCCGGTCGAAATACCCGCTTCAGAAAAAGGACGTATTTCTAAAGGCGCCGTTCAGGCACTTATCGCCCGCATCTACCTGTACCACGAGGGGTTTGCCAAACCCGTGATGGGAGTCGGGAACTGGTCGAATGGCTCTGTAACCATCGATAAAGCGTATGTACAGGCAGCTCTCGAACAAATCATTTCAAGCAATCAATATACGTTGCTTCCTAAGTATGCCGATCTGTGGGACTGGGAAAACCAGAACAACGCCGAATCGCTGCTCGAGATCCAGTATTCCGACAAAGCCAAATCCGGAGACTGGGGCGGCTGGAACATCAATGGGAACTTCTCCTGTGTCTGGATTGGGGTACGTAATCCGGAGGGCGATGGCGGGGCCATTTATCCCGGATGGTCGTTTGCAGTTCCTACCTGGAGCCTGGCCAACGAGTTTGAAGCGGGCGATCCCCGGAAGGATGCTACGTTGTATAACGCCGATGTAAGGTTGACCAAATATACCAAAGGGTTTATGAATACCGGTTATTTCAACCGTAAGTATATGGCATTGAATGCGTACATAGGCTCTGGCGGCGATCCGAGCCATAACTTCCCGCGCAACTTTGTGGACATACGTTATGCCGATGTTTTGCTCATGGCTGCTGAATTATTCCTGAACGATAATCCGACAAAAGCGCTTGGATATTTCAATCAGGTCCGTACCCGGGCCTTGGGAAGCAGCGCAGCTTTGTCGGCCCTTACCCTGGATGCCATTTATCACGAACGCCGCGTTGAATTTGGTGGCGAAGGCTTGCGCAAATGGGATTTGCTGCGCCGTGGAAATGATTATGCCGCGGCAAAAATCAACGCCAGCTTTAATGTTCCTTCCGGGCTCCCCAATCAGGCCGACTTTGCTGTCCGCACGTTTAAAGCCGAAACCTGGGGCATGTTTCCGATCCCGGCCAGTGAAATCCGAAATACCAACCAGGGTGTATTATCGCAAATGGTTCCGGCATATAAATAAGGGGATTGTATAAATGCAAACGAAAAACTTAAAACCAATGAAGATGAGAAGTATTAAATATATTCAGAGACTAACCGGTATTGCAGCGCTCCTTTTAACTTTGTTTGCCTGCTCACCGGAAATGGACGACGCGGTGGACATTGGCCCGGCCCCTACTGAAGATCAGCTCGATTTTACCATTACTCCCGGGGCGAACGATTTTAAATTTGTATTAACCAATACATCTTCCATTACCGGGATTGTTTCCTGGGATCTTGGAAATGGAAATAAATCCACTGACGTTTCGCCGGTGGCCACCTATCCGCTGCCGGGTAACTATACCATTACTATGACATTGATAACAAAAGGAGGGATGGCCCAAAAGTCAAAAACTCTGACTCAGACAAAAACCGATTACTCCATTTTTACCGACGAGAAATTTATTCTCCTCAGCGGCGGTGCCGATGACCTGGACGGTAAAACCTGGGTACTCGACAGCCTTGCAACAGGACATCTTGGCGTTGGTCCTGCCGGAACTGCCGGGCTTGAATGGTGGAGCGCCGCCCCTTTAGCCAAGAAAAATGTTAAGGTGCTGTACGACGACGAACTCAACCTGAAGATTACCGGTTTTGTGGCTACGCTCACAAATCATGGAAAGAGTTATGTGAAAGGCTTTGTAAAAAATAGCTCCGGATACAGTAACCCGGTTGAAATTGACTCAGACTTTTCTGTTGATTACAATCCATCTCCCGGGACTTGGTTTGTCGAAGAGAAGGACGGGAAGAACTATCTGACTCTGGGCGGGCCTACCCCGATGTTCCCGATTTTTGACGTGGGCGCCGTAAACGGGTCTTACCAGATCCTGAAACTGGAAGAAAACCTGCTTGAACTGGTTGCTACTGGCGGCGACGGGAATGCCTGGCATTATCAGTTGATACCCAAAGGCTATGTGAAACCGTCTGTTTCTGCCGATTTGTCGGTTGTAGCTGCTGGCGGGCCAAATACATACAATGTTTCTCTTACCAACTTCAATATTCCTGCCGGCCAGTCTATTTCCGGAGTAACCTTTAATTTTGGAGATGGAGACCCCGTGACAAACACCGATTATACTGCCGTGGCCACGCATACTTACATGCGCCAAGGGACTTATACGATTTCGGCAACGATAACAACCTCGGTTGGCACACTGAACCGGTCGTACTCGCTGGTGGTCGCTTCCAATCATCCGGACTATGTTCCATTTCTGCTCGATGAAATGGTCATGTATAACGATTTTAGCGAGGTAGCCATGGCTCCGGTTTTAGGCGAAGATTGCTCGGTAACCACCGTGACCAATCCATCAAAAGTATATCCCAATCGGAGTGCAAGCGTGGCATTTTACAGCAAAACCAATAAGGAATGGGGCAATGCTTATATGAAGCTGCCTGCAGGTTACCGGTTCGATTTGAGGCTGGTTTCCACGTTCAAAGTGAAAGTGTACGGTAAGGCGGGAGATAAAGTGCTCTTGAAGCTTGAAAATACCGACCGGGGCGGCAACGCTTGGCAAACCGGTACGGCCGATCTGGTTTATACCATCAAAAACAGCAATGTATGGGAAGTTGCCGAGTTTAATATGGCTGGTAATTCAGCTGGCTGGGATTGGACTGGCGATATTTATACATCGGATGTTACGACCGATGACCGTTTTAATCACGACTTTTACAATGTGGTCCGCATTATGCTCAACCCCGGGGTTGGTTCCGGGACTCACGAATTCTATTTCGACGAGCTGTCCGGCCCGCATGTAGAAGGAATCAAATCAGCTAAAATCAATTAATTATTCAGACATTATACCTGGCTTGTCCGGTTCCCGGGCAGGTCAGGTTACAGCTTAAACGAAATGAAACAAGCCATGAGAAATAGTCTCACACACAGGAGCATGATTTATAATGGCGAGTTCCATCGGGCAATTAAAAAACAAATTATTTACGAATGAAAAAAGCTTATCTGCTCTTGCTTGCGCTGTTCCTGTTCAGTTGCAGCCAGCCTAACCGATCTTCAAAAGAAGAGGCTGAAATCGAAGGAAGAATCCGGAAATTGATTTCCCAAATGACTTTAGAAGAGAAACTGGGGCAGATGTCGCAATTTGATCCTGGACAATTTCGGGGAGATCAGGATCTGAAGCAAGCCATTAAAGATGGGAAGGTTGGTTCAATATTGAACCTGGTTGGGGCAAAAAGAATCAATGAGCTTCAGAAAGTAGCAGTTGAAGAAAGCCGACTGGGCATTCCCATCATCATTGGGCGCGATGTTATTCATGGCTTCCGGACCATTATGCCTATCCCATTGGGAATGGCGGCAGCCTGGAACCCTGAACTGACTGAAAAAGCGATGGCGGTGGCAGCAAAAGAAGCAGCTTCGGAAGGTGTTCATTGGACTTTTGCTCCGATGATTGATATTTCACGTGATCCTCGCTGGGGAAGAATTGCCGAGAGTTGCGGCGAAGATACCTATCTCGCTTCGCGGTTGGCAGTAGCCATGGTAAAAGGGTTCCAGGGCGACGATCCTTCGAACGTTGATCGGATTGCGGCCTGTGCCAAGCACTTTGTGGGGTACGGGGCTGCCGAGGGCGGGCGCGATTATAATACGGCCTATATTCCCGAGACCCAGTTACGGAACGATTATTTGCCTCCGTTCAAGGCTGCCAAAGAGGCGGGCGTACTGACGTTCATGTCGGGTTTTAACGACCTGAATGGAGTACCGGTGAGCGGGAACGAGTTCACCCTTAAAACCATCCTGCGCAACGAGTGGGGCTTCAATGGGATGGTGGTGAGCGATTGGGCCTCGATTTATGAGATGATTGCCCATGGTTATGCGGCTGATCCGAAAGAAGCGGCAGAAAAAGCGCTTCGGGCAGGCGTCGATATGGAAATGACCAGCAACTGTTATGTTTCCGGCGTTCAGCAATTGCTCGATGAAGGAAAGCTGAATATGCAAACCATCGACCGGTATGTGGCTAATATCCTTCGGGTTAAATTTCAATTAGGCTTGTTCGAACATCCATACACCGACGAAACACGGGCCGAAAAGACCATTTTGTGCCCCGAACACCTCGAGGTTGCGAAAGAGGCTGCCAGCGAAAGTTTTGTCCTGCTTCAAAACAACCATCAAATTTTGCCGCTTTCCAGTAACATGAAGTCGGTGGCCGTAATCGGCCCGTTGGCTGATGCGCCTCACGATCAGATGGGAACCTGGGTATTCGACGGTAAAAAAGAAAACACCGTAACCCCGTTGGTAGCTCTTCGCCAAAAACTGGGCGAACAGCGGGTTAATTTTGCGAAGGGTTTGGCGGTTAGCCGCACCAGGACGACCGAAGGATTTGCAGAGGCCATCCAGGCTGCCCGAAAATCGGATGTTGCCTTGTTGTTTCTGGGCGAAGAGTCTATTTTGTCGGGCGAAGCGCACTGCTTAGCCAATCTTGACCTGCAAGGTGCGCAAAACGATCTGCTTGACGCAGTTGCTGCTACCGGGAAACCTGTCGTGGCTGTTATTATGGCAGGCCGTCCGCTTACCATCGGGCATGTGCTCGAAAAAGCTGATGCTGTATTGTATGCCTGGGCTCCGGGGACGATGGGAGGCCCGGCGCTTGCAGAAATGCTTTTGGGAGAAACAGTACCTTCTGGAAAAACACCAGTCACTTTCCTGAAAACAGTCGGGGAGGTCCCCTTGTACTATAATCACAAAAACACCGGTCGTCCGGCTGATTATTCCAATTGGACCTATTTGGACGATATTCCGGTTGAAGCAGGGCAGGTGTCACTGGGAAATACTTCGCACTACTTAGATGCCGGTTTCGAACCACTTTTCCCGTTTGGATTCGGATTGAGTTATACTTCGTTTGCCTATTCCGATCTGAGATTGTCGACCGGTTCAATGCCTGTTGATGGGTCGATAGATTTTTCGGTAACCATTGAAAATACAGGCAAATATAAAGGGAGCGAGGTGGTGCAGTTGTACATTCGCGACCGGGTTGGCAGCATAACCCGTCCGGTGAAGGAATTGAAAGGCTTCAAAAAAATAAGTCTTGAACCGGGCGAAAAACAACAAGTGACAATTCGTCTGAATGCGAACGATCTGGCATTCTTTAATGGGACCAATTATGTGGTTGAACCCGGGTGGTTTGATGTCTGGGTGGGGCCTCATTCTAACGAAGGATTACATGCTGAATTCTCGATTCGGTAGGCCTGGAGCCTGAACCAACAAATAAAAATGGCCTTGGCCTTCGATTGCCGGAGGCCGGGTCGTTTTCCTAAGCGAAAGAATGTTTGAATCTTTTGGCTCTTGATTGCAAAAAATGGAGCTCGTTTTTGTTGAGGAAGTTTTGGGCGGTTGTGTGAATTAGCAAAAATCAAATCTGGAAATTACAATGCGTGTGTATAAATTTTGGGTATTCATTGTTTTTGGCCTCTCTGTCGGAGCCTTGTCGTGTATAAGTAAGCAAGGAGGACCGGGTGCTGGCGGGAATGACAAATATACATTGGTTTGGGCCGACGAATTTGATTATTCCGGTTTGCCAGATCCTGAAAAGTGGAGTTTCGATACCGACGGGAACGCTTGGGGGTGGGGTAATTATGAAGAACAGTTTTACACAAACAAGTATCTGCTCAACGCCGAGGTAAAAGATGGGAAACTGCATATTCGGGCCCTGCGCCAACCATACGAAGGGAAACAATATACCTCTGCCCGGCTGATTACCAAAGGGAAAGGCGACTGGGTGTACGGAAAGTTCGAGATATGCGCAAAGTTACCACGCGGCCGCGGGCTCTGGCCGGCAATCTGGATGTTGCCTTCCGATAAAGCATACGGGGGATGGCCGGCCAGCGGAGAAATTGACATTATGGAAAACGTAGGCTACATGCCCGATACTGTTTTGGCAGCCGTGCATACCAAAAGCTATAACCACAGCATTCAAACCCAGCGGACTGATACGATTGTACTGCCAGGTCTTTACGACCGGTTCCACGTTTATCAGCTTGAATGGGAACCGCATCAGATCCGGGCTCTTGTTGATGGAAAACAATTCTTTACTTTTCAGAATGAAAATACGTCATGCAGCGAATGGCCCTTTGACAAACCGTTTCATTTGTTGCTGAATGTGGCCGTAGGTGGCAGTTGGGGAGGTCTGAAAGGTATTGATGATACGATCTTCCCTCAAACGATGGAAGTGGATTATGTCAGGGTGTATCAAAAGAAAAAATAAATGAATATGAGATTGGGGTTTATCACTGTTTGGGCTGTTTCTTTTTCCTTCTTGCTTGCCGCGTTAACAACAGAGGCTTCAGCTCAGGGATCAGGTTGCTCGTATTTGGTTTGGGCTGATGAATTCGATGTCAATGGCGCACCCTCTTCCGATAAGTGGGGGTATGACCTGGGCGGCGGCGGATGGGGAAACAACGAGCTGCAAACCTACACCAGTGCCCGTGCCAATTCATGGGTCGAAAACGGGAAATTGATTATCAAGGCCATCAAAACGAATGGTAGTTGGACTTCGGCCAGATTGGTAACCCGGCAAAAGGGCGACTGGTTGTACGGACGCATCGAAGTAAAAGCCAAACTTCCTTCAGGAACGGGCACCTGGCCGGCAATCTGGATGCTGCCAACCGATTGGGCCTATGGGAATTGGCCGTCGAGTGGCGAAATCGACATTATGGAACACGTGGGGTACGATCCGGGAGTGGTACACGGAACAGCGCATACCGAAGCGTATAACCACACATTAGGAACACAAAAAGGGGCCAGCATATCGGTCCCCGATGCTGTGACAAATTTTCATGTCTATGCTATCGAATGGGACGAAGAACGCATTCGCTGGTATGTCGACGATCAGTTATACTATACATTCAGCAATGCACATAAAACGTATAAGGAATGGCCGTTCGATAAACGTTTTCACTTGTTGCTGAATTTCGCTATTGGCGGTAACTGGGGCGGGGCACAGGGAGTTGATCCCAGCCTGACCGAAGCGGCGATGGAAGTAGAATATGTCCGCGTTTATAGTTCAAAGCTTTCAAAACCAGTTATTTCTGGTTCTAAACTTAACAAAACCGGACAACAATCGGAGTATCGCGTTGATCCGGTTCCCGGAGCCGAATACATCTGGCATCTTCCTGAAGGAGTTGATGTGCTTGATGGGGCGGGAACCAACAAGATAGTGGTCAGGTGGAACGATCGCCCCGGCGACATCACACTGGAATTACGTACACGATGCGATACGGTTTTTTCAGATACTTTTCATGTCGATTACCTGTTTGTTCCTCCTGTCGATCCGTTTAAAATTGCACCGTCCGATCAAGAAGGGGGGGTATTCTGGGAATCTTTTCCCGGCAACGGGAACAGTTTTACCTTGTCGGATGTGGGTGGCATCCTTCACATCGGGTTCAATGTAACAAATCCGCTCGGGAATCCTTATATCAGTTACACCTTCAGCGGCATTGCTGATCTTTCAGCCCACGGAGCGTTGGTTTTCGACCTGAAGGTTGATCCGGCATCGCCGCCATCCAATATGCGTATCGACCTGGTCGATATTAACGGAAACGTGAATACCGGCAACTTGTTTAAAATCGATTCATTTCAAAGCGATGGCGAATTTCACCGGTATGCGCACCAATTCACGGCCAGCTCATCGCCTTCTTTTTTGCTCGATCAGGTAAATCAGATCCGGATTTACGTTAATTATGGCGTGTTTGGTCGTAGCAGTTCCGGCGTTTTTCAGATAAACGATATGTTTTTGCAGAGTGCCGTTTCTACGGCTGCAATCCCGGTTGAGGCGCCGGCTTCGTTTACCGTTTCGCCCAATCCGGCGACTCACCAGGTGACCATTCGTTCGGAGGAAGCTTTTCATTTTATCCATCTCTTTTATTCTTCCGGACAGATGCTGCTTTCAATTCCGACAGGCGCGGTAAAAGAGCATACAGTTTCTCTGGATGGTTTTCGTCCCGGAATCTATTTCCTGAGCGTGGATCGACGTCGTGCTGAGAAGCTGGTAGTTTTCTGAGATCAGATATTTCCTTGTTTTAGTACGATTATGTTGGTTGGTTATCTGGTTATTCCGTGTTTTCTCAACGCATCGACAGTCGCTAATTCACCGGGATCCTAAACTTCATAGTAACCTCGCCGGTCTCCTGGTTTACTTCAACCGATTGCCCTTCCAGTCCAAGGTCTTTCCCGGTCGACATTTTAAACAAGCTGGCCAGAAATTGCATGCCATTGTTCATCACCTGTTCGATTTCGCGGGCTTTTCCGGTCTGTATCTCGTTTCGCTTTGCCTTGCCGGGGCCCATTGGTTCCGTTTCAGACGGAACAAGGACCTCTTCAGGCTCAAAATTGTCCGGAGCGGTATATCCTGATATTTCTTCGACCAATGCAGGCTCATCAGGGAAAGAAGTTGCGGCAGGATTTTCTTCCTGAATGCCAACAACTTCTGCTTCGCGGACAAATTCTTCGAGTTGCTGAATAAACTGCGAACGCCCTTTGTTTGAGAAATCGACATAATTGGTCGTGCTTGATCCGCCAAGCACGCCATCGAACAGGTTCTGCTTCACCAAAAGTCCCGAGGCAATTTGCTGTTCAATCGAATTTTGGGTGATAAAATTGAAAATTGTCAGTTTCGTATTTTTCTGCCCTAAGCGGTCGATACGCCCGATGCGCTGGTTCTTTTTGGCAGGGTTCCACGGAAGTTCAAAATTTATAAGTGTGTCGGCCACCTGAAGGTTTAGCCCGGCCCCGCCGGCTTCGGTCGACAGGAACACTTTGCAATGCGGGTTCGATTCAAATTTCCGGATCAGTTCGCCACGCAGGTTCACCGGCACTTTCCCGTTCAGTTCGACAAAGCCGATATTATTCTCACGCAGCATGGCCCCAATCAACTTATGGACTTTTACCCATTCAGAAAAAATAATGATCTTCTTTTCGGAATTTTTAACATCCAGCTTTTCGAGCAGGATATACTTCAGCTCATCCAGCTTGGGCGAATCGTTGGTTTCCTCGTCGATCAGATAGGTCGAGTCGCACACCATCCGCATGTTGGCTAAGAGCAACTGTAAGCGTTTCAGGTCGAACGGGGTCAGGAATTTTTTCCGGAGGATCTGTGCCATGCCGTTTGCATAAGAAGCATGGTAATCGGCCTGTCGTAACGAAAGGTAAACCGGTACATCAACCTGCTGCACGTTTGGTAACTGGTCCAGCACTTTTCGTTTCTCGCGCCGGATTAATATCTGTTCTAGTTTTTTGTTCAGTTTTTGCAGGTTATAATAGCCGTTAATTTTATCCTGACGGTCGGGGTCGAACAGGCAATGTTGGTAAGAGAATTCCCAAAGCGGCCCTAAAAAGTGCGGGTCGAAAATAGTCACGATTGAATAAATATCGATCAGGCGGTTCTCAATCGGCGTCCCGGTAATAGCCAAGATGTGTTTGAATTGCAACCGTTTAATGGCCGATGCTGTTTTCGTTTCGTAGTTTTTCACCCGCTGGGCCTCGTCAAGAATCAGAAAATCGAAGCCGGCCTTGTTAATAGCCAGGTTGTCGCGAAGTATTGTTTCGTAGTTCACAATGTAAAAATAGCAGCTCTCATCCCGGTACTGCTTTTCCCGTTCGTCGGGGGTTCCTTGTACCACAACTGCCTTTTCGCCGGTAAACCGTTCGATTTCTTTCTTCCATTGTTCTTTGAGCGAGGCCGGGCAAACAACCAGCGCCCGCCTGAACCCGAAGATTTTCTTTTTCAGCACGGCCGTCCCGATAGCCTGGACAGTCTTCCCAAGCCCCATCTCGTCGGCAATAATTGCCGCTTTCCGGTAAAGGGCAAATTCTATCCCTTCTTTCTGGTAAGGGTAAAGGTCGGCCTTTATCAATGAATAGTCGGGTACTTGTGACTTCCGTAAGCCGTCAAGCATTTCCTGTTCAAAAATGGCTTCAATTTTTTCCTGCACTTCGGGCCTGACCCGGATGAGCGGGTACCCTGCAGCTTCTTCAATAAACCCGAGAAAATTTTTCAATTGAGATGGGCCATCAATAAACGAAGATTTTTTAAAGTACTTCGAGATGAGCAATTGTTCTTCAATCGGCAACCGGTGTGGATAAAACCAGGTTATTCTATAATCGTTAAGCGGGTCGCAATATATCTCGACAAACGGGCAGGTTTTTGACAGCCTGTCAAATAAGTCGCGGTCCTCTTTCAATTGTCTGAAGGCAAACATAATGTGCTTGGTTGTTCCCAGCTTGTTTACCCGCGAGTCCATGCTGTCGCTGTAGCCCGTTTCATTTTCGAAATCGCGCAGGAATATCTTATATTTTGTCCCATGCTCGTTGGTTAGGATATGGTCACCGTAAATATTTGGCGCCCATTTGATCCGGTAATTGGCTTTATCAGCTTTCTGCCGGCGTTCGGCCAATACTCGTTTGACCATTCCCTCGCGGGTGTATTTTTTATGTTCGACCGGCTCTTTCGGGTCAAGCACGTGCAACTCGTTTTCAACTTGCAACAAACAGGCATACGAATAGCGGTCCCAGCCCGAAGGTTCACCACTTACCAGGGGAATGATATCTTCCCCGTCAATTTCCAGCACATACTCCACCTGCTTTTTATGTTCCGGTACATCGGTCATAACCTCAAACCGAACTGCCGATTGCGATAAAACCTGGCAATCGTTGTTGTTGAAACTAATCTCGCCCAAGGCCAGTTCAGTCCGGTCAAGTATTGTCTGTAATTTTTCTTTTTGCTGGTTGATTATTTGAAGAAGTTCCATTTGTTGATCATTTATTACACCTTGATATAATGGCCTCAGTTAAACCTTTAAAATCATCGTAACATCGCTGGACTGCTTGATAATGGGCTCCGATAGCGCCATCGGCTGGTTTCAAGAGAAACATGGGCTTTTCGGCTTCCATCGACATGGGGTCTAAACTGTGATAATGTTTCAAAAGCCCCAGGCAATTCTCATCATTTTCAATCCGGATAACCGAACGAATCTTTCCCTGAAGCACAAACTCTTCATATATCGAAGGAATACGCTCCGTCCACTTTAAATACGATTTTACCGGCCTGCTTGAGCGGGCCTGATATTGCATTACAATATATCCGACAGGAAGAGTATTTCCTTCAGGCAGGGTTAATCCTTCTTTCTTATTTTTCATAAGGCGTTCTTTCCATTCCGATTTCCATTCGTTCAGCATACCTCCCAGGTTTTTCAGCCCCCGCAACGAGAAAAGGTCCGGAGCTACCGGGACCACCATAAAATCAGAGCTCAGCAGCACCGAACGGTTAATAGCCCCCAGGTTCGGACCAGCGTCAATCAGCACAAAATCCGCATGCCACCGCGTTGCTACATCTTCGGCAATCGTTTTAAATATAGAGGTTAACCTGAAGGAATAAATGTCGCCACTCAGGCATTTCAACCAGGCATCACTTAACCGGTCTTCAAAAGTAGATAAGGCAAGGTTTCCAGCCACAATCCCGATGGATTCGGCAACCGGCTCAATATGCACAGGCCGGTACCCTTCGCCTTCGGTTACAGAAACAATCCCGTCAATAACTGTGTTCCCGTTATCATTCTCATAAAGTTCCTCAATCCGGTCAGGCGAGAGAAACATAGAAGTAAGGTTAGATTGCGGGTCAAAGTCGAGTGCAACCACACGATGCCCCAGTTCTGCCATCATCCAGGTGATGTGATAAACCATAGTGGTTTTACCAACACCTCCCTTGTTATTGAAAAATACGATTGTTTTCATCTCCAATGCTTATTGACAGGAATTGAGACTGAGAATTTTGTTATCAAATCTAACCTAAACCCAGCTTCCCCATTCCCGGATTCTTTCAGGATACTCTGGGCATTTCTTACCCCGTAATTAAACCGGTTTACGTAACCCAATGTTTTCATTGCTTCCCCGAGTTCAGGGTTCCGGTAGTCGCTGGCATCCGGGAAATTTTCCTGGCGCACTTCTCCATAAAGGCCCCCTGGGTTAATTATTTCGATGTGATCGCTAAAATCATAAAAATATATAGGCGCATTTGATTCATAATCGCGGTGCATTATGGCATTCATGATGAACTCACGAAGTGCCCACAAGGGATAATTAGATACCAGAAATTCCTGCATCCGTTCATCGTTTCTTAACGGCTTTGTCTTAATA
>JAJUGZ010000124.1 GCA_029265715.1 Bacteroidota bacterium | reverse complement strand
TTCTTCTGACGCGTGCGGAATCCTTTCAATGTCTTTGAGCAAAACAGCTTTCACGTGTTCAGATATTGCAACCAACCCGAATGTGGTAACCTTAACAGTTACCGACAACAACGGTAATTCAAGCACCGCAACAGCCAATGTGACCGTGGTTGACAATACTCCGCCGGTTGCCATCTGTAAGCCTTCGACCTCTAAGTACGTCGATCCTTACCAGACTTACTACACCGTTTCGGGTGATGAGTTTGATGCAACGGCAAGCGACGCTTGTGGTATTCAGTCGTTAACATACAGTTGTGCTACGGCTTCAGTAACTTCAGGTACATCGTTGGATGGAGTTAAATTACAGGGTGTTCAGGCACACAGCATTGTTTGGACTGCTGTTGATAATAACGGGAATAGCTCAACCTGCACAACAGTTGTAACTGTTCAGAAACGACCAACGACCTTGACTTATACTGGTGAAACATCTGTTCAGTATTCCGATCAGGTTAGTTTGTCGGCTACATTGATTGATAATGTTTCCGGTGCTGGTGTTAATGGCAAGACTATTAACTTTACTATTGGTACGCAATCAACAACTGCAACCACAAATTCAAGTGGTGTGGCAAAAACGACGCTGATTATAACTCAGGGGCCCGGAAGTTACACAGTGAAAAGTTCTTTTGCTGGTGATGGTTCGTACCAGGAAAACAGCGACAGCGATCATCCGTTTACCATCAACCAGGAAGATGCCCGTGTAACCTTTACCGGTACTCAGATTGTTGCAACAGCAAGTGCGACTTCGGGAATTGCGACTGTCAGTTTAAGAGCAACAATTCAGGATATCACTGCTGTTTTAGGTGATGTGGCTTATGATGCTTTTGCCGGGGATATTCGAAATGCGAAAGTCCGGTTTATTAAAGATGGTTCGCCTTTAACTGAGTGGTTGACTCCAACGCTGGTAAATTCATCAGACTTAAAAACAGGAATTGTTTCTTATGACTGGTCTGTCAATATTGGTACTGCTACCGATGCAGAATATACAATTGGAATTGAAGTGGGTGGCACGGGTTATTATCTCAGGAATAATTCTTCAGATAATACAGTAGTTACTGTTTATAAACCAACGGGCGATTTCATTACCGGAGGTGGATATATTATTAACCCTTCATCTACTGCCGGAACTTATGCAGGTGATCCCGGATTGAAAACCAACTATGGGTTTAATGTAAAGTACAATAAGAAAGGGACTAACCTGCAAGGCAATATGAACTTTATTTTCAGAAGGACAGTGGGTGTTGTAGTCCGTACTTACCAGATTAAAGCAAATTCAATGACTTCACTAGGAGTCAATATTGAAAATCCGGCAGCGCAGACGGCAGTCTTTGTTTCAAAAGCAAACCTCACGGATATCACTAATCCGTTAGCGCCTGTTTCGTTGGGAGGCAATCTTACTTTGCAAGTAAACATGACCGATAAAGGTGAACCGGGAATTAACAGCGATATGATTGCCATCAGCCTTTGGAATGGAAGTACATTGTTGTTCTCAAGCAATTGGAATGGCACAAAAACCGTAGAAAAAACAATTGATGGAGGCAACCTGGTTGTCCATAGCGGATTTAGTCTGAATGCGTCGGAAACAACAGCTACCAAGGAAGCCACTATTGGAGAAACTGATGCTGTAGTTACACAACCTGGCATCAAAGCCTATCCGAACCCGTTTACCGATAAGGTGTACTTCGAGTTTAGCTCGCCCGATGTGGTGAATGCCCGGTTAGAACTGTTTGATGCAGCCGGTGCCAAGCTGGGTGTTCTGTTCAACCAACAGATTGAAGGCGGCGAATTGTACCAGGTTGAGTACAACCCGACCGGAATCAGCACGAAGATGTTAATTTATCGGTTGGTTTTGGGCGATCAGGTTTATACCGGTAAGCTCATTTATAAGCAACAATAGCGTTATTCTGTTTGCGGAGACAATTTTCTCATAGCAACTTTTATAGGGTTTACAGCCGGACGGAAGCCGTCCGGCTGTTTTCGATTCTGGAAGGGTACCTTTAAACGTATTCTTTGATAAATTTGCCTTCCAGAATTGATCGGGCGATGTCAGGAATCTTGTAACGAAAGCTGATATTTCCCTAAGAGTTGCAGATATTATGAATTTGAAATACGGTGTCGTTGGAACAGGGGCTTTGGGCGGTTTTTATGGCGGAATACTTGCCCATGCCGGGAAAGAGGTGAATTTCCTTTTTAACAGTGATTTTGAACATGTCAGGCAGCATGGCTTAAAGGTCGACTCGGTGATGGGCGATTTTCATTTAAAAAACGTCCGGGCTTTCGGTAAGGCCGAGCAAATGCCAGCCTGTGATGTGGTTTTGGTCTGCCTGAAAACAACCAACAATAACCTGCTGAAACAGATATTGCCATCGGTTGTTCATCCGGAAAGCTTAGTCGTACTGATTCAAAATGGGATGAATGTGGAAGCCGATGTGCAGCAACAATTTCCTGATCTGAATATCGCCGGAGGACTGGCTTTTATTTGCTCTAATAAAATAGGGCCGGGACATATTGCCCATCTCGACTATGGGAGGCTCATTATTGGAGGGTACCGCGTTTCAAACGAGTTGGTTTTGAAGCAGGTTGTAACCGATTTTTTGTTGGCCGGGATTCCGGCCGAGTTGTCGCCCGACTTGCAAATGGCGCGTTGGAGGAAATTGGTTTGGAATATCCCGTTCAACGGGTTAACGGTGGTTTTAAATGCAACGACCGATCATTTGATGAATAATCCGGAGACAAAAGAACTGGCTTATCAGATGATGCTTGAAGTAATTGCAGCGGCCAATGCCAGTGGGTACGCTATTCCAGAAACCTTTGCCGATGAAATGATGAACTTGACCCGGCACATGAAACCGTATGCCCCCAGCATGAAACTGGATTTCGATTTCAGGCGCCCGATGGAAATTGAATACATCTATTCAAAAACCATTGAAGAAGCAGCAAAAGCCGGGTTTGAGATGAGCCGGGTTTCGATGCTCGAGAAGCAGTTGCAGTTTATCCAAACCCGCTATTGTCAAGCGTAGGCTTGTTTTCCTGACCGTGTATTCGATCTTGAATTACAATGTCCTTTTTCCATGGGATGCAATGTGTGACGAAATCCAGCTATAGTTGAAGGTTGCAGAATGCGATAGAAAACAATCACGTTCTGTCGTCTTCTATCGCATTCGGTTGTGTTTGGGGTTCAATCTTCACAGAAATCCTTATAATAGCAGCTGTTTTATTGCATGCCGGGCGCTGGTTATTTCAACAAAAGCTTGGCAAATACCGGCAAATGGTCAGACGGATAGTGCTGGTTTTTTGAATCGGTTAAAACCCCAAATTTTTCGACGGAGACTGGTCCCTTCACAAAAATGTAGTCGATGCGTTCGTCGAGCGGCGAATTGAAATTGAACCCGTTAAATGTTCCTTCTGGTCCGTATGGAGCCTCTTTGCTGCTAAATTTGGCATCGTTTAATTGGGCCGAAATCAATTTGATTGGTTCTGTTTCTGGGGTCAGGTTGAAATCGCCGGTTAAAATAACAGGCAGGCCTTCCGGGTTTTTCTTTTGTATTTCTTTCAGGATCAGTTTGGCCGATTCGACCCTGGCTTTGTCGCCCCGATGGTCGAAATGCGTATTGAAAAAACAAAATTTTTTGCCGGTTTCTTTTACTTCAAATAACCCCCAGGTGCAAATGCGGATGCAGGCGGCATCCCATCCAAGCGCTGGTTCTTCCGGAGTTTCTGAGAGCCAGAACCAGCCTTTTTGCAACAGGTTGAATTTTGTAGCATTGTAAAAGAGAGGAGAGAACTCGCCGGCTTGTTTTCCGTCGTCGCGGCCAACGCCAATCCATTTCATTTCCGGGAGTTGTTGCTGTAAATCTTCAATTTGCCCGATTAATGCTTCCTGAAGTCCAACCAAATCTGCTTCATGAAATCTGATTAGGGCCGCGACTTCTGCTTTTCGGACGGGCCAGGCATTTTCGCCGTCATCCGGGTTGTTATACCGGATATTGTAGGTCATCACACGTACGGGCTGTGCCATCATACTTACACGAAAGAGCATGGCTACAATTAATAATAGGATTAGCTTCATTATTTTTCGCAGAATTTAAATGATTCGTATTCGCAGGAGGTTTTCTTTTCTGATTTTTCGACGGTACGGATTTGTTCTTTGCTGCCTTTGATGACAAAGCGGTAGCAGAAATCTTTGATTATGTCGAAGTATTTGGTCATGGGCACACTGGCCATTTCATGTCCGGCCTGACAGGTTGTGTGCAGCCAAAATGGTTTGTTGAGCTGTTGCAGTTTTTGGGCGATATCGAACGAACCGTGCAATATCAGGTAACCAGGTTGTCCTTCTTTGCAATGACGGTGCGGCGCTGTTGCATAGGGTACCAGTTCGTCGCAGGTGCCGTGAAACAGTAGCGACGGCACCGCCGACTCGGCATAGATTTTTTCCAGATCGGGAATAGCGCCGGCCATGGCCACAACGCCGGCATACGAAACCGGTCCGCTGTCTAACCCGTAGCAGTAGGGTGGCTGATAGGCCGTATTGAGAGCTGTCTCGGCTCCGGCGCTGCTTCCGATGAGTATGATTTTATGTGGGTCGATCCCAAATTGTTCGCGTTGTTCAATTAAAAAGTAGGTTGCATCCTGAAGGTCTTCCACCGCTTGATCGAATGTATATAATTTATCGTTTGCCAGGCAGTCGCAGCCAAATCCGGTTGGCGTATCTTTTCGGGTAAGCCGGTAAGAGATTGAAACTGAAACATAACCCAGTCTGGCCAGTTTGCTGCAAAATTCAGGGATTCCTTTTTCATTCCGGCTTCCTTCAGAGAAACCGCCTCCATGCATGTAAATAATCAGGGCCCTGTCAAACGTCGGATCCGATTCTGGCATGTACACATCCAAATCAAGGTTTTCGCCGTTTTTGGTTGCATAGGTAAATGTCCCGACCGTCACGCCATCGGAAATCTCCTCAGTGTAACGTTGTTGCGCTTGCAGGTATCCGGTTGATACAAAACAAAAAGCAACAACAAAGAAATACGTTAAAATTGATCGCATAATCATATCAGTTGGTTGATTAAATCGTTTTAAATTTAGGAAAAAATCGCTAGCCATGACTATTATCACTTCGCGTACGAAGCAAAACGGAACAGTCCGTATTAATCAGGAACAATGTACTGCCTGTGGTTTGTGCGTAAAAGTCTGTAAGGATTTTTCGCTGGTTCAGACCAATGGCCGAATTGAGATAAACCCGACCCCGGTGTTTGGCTGCTATGGGTGCGGTCAATGCATGGCTATTTGTCCGACCGGAGCAATAACGGTTTCCGGACGTGAAATTTCGCCGGAAGATTTGCAAGCGCTTCCTCCTGATTCAGAACGGGCAAGCTTCGGGCAGCTTACAAATTTGTATTGGGGCCGGCGCAGCATCCGTGATTTTAAGGATCAGGAGATTGACGATGAAACACTACAAAAAATTTTGGATGCGGCTGCTTTGTCGCCAATGGGGTTACCCCCTTCGGATGTTCACGTGGCGGTTTTTCGGAACAGAGAAACAGTGCGTGAATTTTCGTTCGATGTGATGAATTTGTACCAGAAATCCAGATGGCTTTTTAGTTTGCCGTGGGTCTGGATCTGGCGCATATTTGGGAAGGAAACTTATGAGATGATGACCGGTTTTGTCAGGCCTTTGGTCGATTGTTTTAGCAATTCGTTAAAAATGAGGCAAAACCATTTGTTGTATGATGCCCCGTTGGCCTTGTATTTTATGGCTTCTCCGTATTCCGACCCGGCCGATCCGGTAATCCCGGCCACGTATGCGATGCTGGCCGCCGAAAGTTTAGGGTTGGGCACCTGTATGATTGGCAGTGTTCATCCGTTCATTCAGCATGGGGCAAAAAAGCTGAAGGAGAAATGGAACCTGTTGTCCAAATCTCCTTCCGGAATTATTGTCATTTTTGGTTATCCAAAGTATAAGTTTCAGAAGAGCCTAAAACGAACTTTTGCACAAGTGTTTGTGCACCAATAGTTTTTATAGCCGTACTTTAACAACCACTTTTTTTACGTTCATCGGGCTGTTGGCCTGTATGCAAGGCTGGTGCAAATCTTCAGGGAAGAAAATCGCGAACATTCCTTCCTGGATCAGTACTGTCGAAACATCGGCCTTGAAAAAGATGATATCTTTTTCTTCGTTGTAATCAACAATTACTTCCTGGTTCGAAGCAGGGGCATAGCCAATTAGTTCACTTCCTTTCACTAAATATTGTACATCCAGGTATTTACGATGGGCCTCCAGCTTGCAGTTGGCTTGTGCTTTGGTTTCGTATTCGCTTACGGCTGCAAAAATATCGGATCCTTCAATTTCGGTTTTACCGGTTGGTAAGGCATTTAAATCGGTATTTTTCAGAAAATCAAATGCTTTTTTGATTCGTTCACCAAGGGCAGAATAAATGTCAGAATTTTCTAATTTGTCGACAATCATGGTTTTAATTGTTAAATTGTGCAATCGATTGTTTTTATTTGGTGCAAATATATAAAACAGATAAGTCTTTCAACCGAACGGTTACTTTTTCTTTCTGATTACTTTTTAACATATATGTGTTTGTGTTTTTTGAGAGCGGTTGGGTATAAATTTTCAATGCAGGTTCGTACAATTTTTGTAACAGCGTCTGCTTTTCAATCAAATTAGCACCAACATGCCATAGCCATTTGTACATTTTTGGTTTGTATGAGCGGTGGCTATTTCATAAGTAAATACTGTTGTTAAAATATTGAAATTTAGGTGTGTACTTATGGAACTCCATGCCATAAAAATTAGCTTCTCTAATAATTTACATGGCCTTTGGTGCCACCACCATAAATTTTGTTACCGTGGCATGTTCGTTTCATTTGTTTAAACAATATCGATTGAAAATCAATGTAGTTTGTTGTTTTAGATTGATGTGTTAAATTTTTTGAAAATTGTAACAGATGTTTTCGGGCATAAAAATATACATGCCTATATTTGCCGCCCGGAATAACACACTCTCAACATGGCATATCTAAATAACACAATGATCATTCGAAGGCAATTGATCCGCCGGTTGGTTCAATTGCAAACAAGTGGAAATTTATTGGAAGGGATTGACCGCATTCCGATTGAAATGTCGCCCCGCGAACAAGGCGCCAAACGCCGGTGCTGCATTTATAAAGAACGGGCGGTGGTTCGGTATAAACTGATGCCTTTGCTCGGATTAGGTGTTGAAGAAGAAGACGATGAACTAACTCCGATATCAGCTTTTGCCGAAAAAGCGCTCGCTCGCGAAAAAGCACCCGTTAAAGTGTTGACCGTGGTTGATGAAGCTTGTACTTCGTGCGTGAAGGTAAATTATGTAGTTACCAACTTGTGCCGTGGTTGCGTTGCCAGTCCGTGCATTATGAACTGTCCGAAAAACGCGATTCGCTTCAATGCTTCCGGAGCGGCCGAAATCAAATCAGAACAATGTGTAAACTGTGGACTTTGTAAAGATGCCTGTCCATACCATGCCATTGTCTATGTTCCGATTCCCTGCGAAGAAGTTTGTCCGGTGAACGCGATAAGTAAAGATGAGCGGGGCATTGAGCATATTGACGAAAGCAAATGCATCTATTGTGGGCGCTGTTTGAATGCGTGCCCGTTTGGTTCAATCTACGAAATTTCGAACCTGGTTGATGTGTTGAAGTGGATCGGGAAAGGTGAAGAAGTGATTGCCATGGTGGCACCGGCTCTGTTTGGACAATACGACCTGCATCCGGCTCAGGTGATGAGCGCTGTGAAAAAGATAGGCTTTTCTCATGTTGTTGAAGTGGCTAAAGGTGCCGAAATAACCGCGGCCAATGAATCGGACGAACTGGAGCACCGGTTGCAGGAAGGCGCGCCGTTTATGACTTCGTCGTGTTGCCCGTCGTATGTTGAAGCAGCCCGTAAACACATTCCGGGAATTTTGCCTTTTGTTTCTGATACCGGCTCGCCAATGTACTATATCGCCGAGTTGATGAGAAAAGAAAAACCCCATGCGAAATTGGTTTTCATTGGGCCTTGTATTGCTAAACGGAAAGAAGCCCTCGATAATGTAAATGTTGATTATGTCCTGAGTTTCGAGGAACTCGATTCAATGTTTGAAGCATTGCACATAAAACCATCCGAATGCGAAGCTGCCGGAATCGACGAGATTACAGCAGAAGCTCGTGGGTTTGCGTTGTCCGGAGGTGTTATTCAGGCTATTAAAAAGCAAGAACTGAAAATTGATGTAAAAACTTTGTCGGTTGATGGGCTCAATAAAAAATCGATTAACCTGCTGAAAGCCTTTGCCAAAGGGAAAGCGCCGGCCCAGTTTATTGAGGTGATGGCCTGCGAAGGTGGTTGTATTGCCGGTCCGGTTAGTCATGCCAATTCTCAGAAAGGGCGCAAAAATCTGGAGAAAAGTCTTGCAGTTTTGCATGAAGAGGCTGATAATCTGGTGTAATTTGATGAATTGAAAATGAAATATTTGAAAGACTGTCTGTGAGATATGGATGGTCTTTCTTTCTATTTTCCGGAAAGTCTTCGTTTCTTTGAAAACGATTATCTTTGCGCCACAAAACAAAACAAGTAAAAATGTCTATTGAACTGATCATTCGGGATAAGGTTGTCGAAGCTGTTGAAAAACTATATGGACAAACTGTAGATAGCAGCCTGGTACAACTTCAGAATACACGTAAAGAATTTGAGGGAGACCTGACCGTAGTTGTTTTCCCGTTTCTGCGGATGTCTAAAAAATCGCCGGAACAAACGGCCAGCGATTTGGGCAAATTTCTTCAGGATCATGTTGCCGAGATTAGCCGCTTTAACGTGGTGAAGGGGTTTCTGAATCTGGTGATCTCTTCCTCATATTGGCTGAATGTTTTGAATGATGCTGTTCGGCAGGAAACGTATGGCTACAAACAGGTTACTCCTGAGTCGAAACTGGTTATGGTTGAATATTCGAGCCCCAATACCAACAAACCGCTTCACCTCGGGCATATCCGCAATAACCTGCTGGGTTTTTCGTTGTGCGAAATTCTGAAAGCCAATGGTTATAAGGTGGTAAAAACCAATATTGTAAACGATCGGGGAATCCATATCTGTAAATCAATGGTGGCCTGGCTGAAATGGGGAAACGGACAAACCCCGGAGTCAAGTGGCATAAAAGGCGATCATCTGGTGGGCGATTATTACGTGAAGTTTGATCAGGAATACCGAAAAGAAATTGCTGAGCTGGTAGAAAAAGGTCTGCCGAAGGAAGAAGCCGAGCAGCAGGCCCCATCGATGCAGGCTGCCCGCGAAATGTTACGAAAATGGGAAGCGAAAGACCCTGAAACCATCGAACTCTGGAGAACCATGAACCAGTGGGTATATGATGGATTTGACGTAACTTATCGGGAACTTGGCGTTGATTTCGATAAAATTTACTACGAATCGGAAACGTACCTGTACGGGAAAGAGGAGGTGCTGAGAGGTTTGCGGGAAGGTATTTTTTATCAGAAAGACGATGGGTCGGTTTGGGCCGACCTGACCGGCGAAGGTCTGGACCACAAAATTTTGCTTCGCAGCGATGGCACATCTGTATACATGACCCAGGATATCGGGACAGCCAAAGAGCGCTTCAACGATTATAAAATCGACAAAATGATTTATGTAGTTGGAAATGAGCAAAATTATCATTTTCAAGTGCTTTCCATTTTGCTCGACAAGCTGGGGTTCGAGTTTGGTAAAGGCTTGCACCATTTTTCGTACGGAATGGTCGAGCTACCGAACGGGAAAATGAAATCGCGCGAGGGAACAGTGGTTGATGCCGACGATTTAATGGCCGAAATGGTGGAAGTAGCCCGCAAAACATCCGAAGAATTGGGGAAATTGGAAGGTTACACCGAAGAACAGGCCCGGGAGACTTACAAAATGATTGCATTGGGGGCTTTGAAATATTTCATCCTGAAAGTGGACCCGAAAAAAAATATGCTTTTCAATCCCGAAGAGTCGATTGATTTTAACGGGAACACCGGTTCGTTCATTCAATATACTCATGCACGCATCAAATCGGTTCTGAGAAAAGCCGCCGACAAAGGTATTTCTGTTGACTATAACCTGGATCAGGGAATAGCAGTTGAAGGCAAAGAACAGGAACTGATTAAAAAAATTTCCCTGTTCCCGGATGTTGTTTCCGAAGCGGGAGAGATGTATAGCCCTGCTGTAATTGCAAACTATGTTTATGATTTGGTGAAAGAGTTTAACCAGTTTTATCACGATTTTTCAATTCTGGGCGAAGAAGATCCGGGCAAGAGAAATCTTCGTTTAATCCTGGCCGAAACGGTTGGTAAAGTCATCAAGTTAGGTATGAAGCTGTTGGGAGTTGATGTTCCGGAACGAATGTAAAATAGGTAAAAAATTCGGCATGAAACGACTTTTTGTATCGGGAATGCTTTTGTTTTTGCTTCAGTGTGCATATTCCCAGTCAGATGTAGTTGAATTTATAAAAGCAGGGAAAGATGATGCCAATACGCTATTTCAGCCTTACTTAAAGCCATACGCCTATGCTCTGGGCGATGGGCTTGGCAACGGGTGGTACAATTCGGCTGAGTCGCACAAATTGCTCGGTTTTGATTTGTTGGTCAGCGTCAGCGCTGTAAAGGTGCCTTCGTCTGCAAAAACGTTTGATTTGAATGCGCTAACCTTGACAAAACTTCAGGTTGTGGGGACTAATACTATTGCGCCAACAATCGCTGGAGCAAAAGAGCCGGGCCCAACCCTGAAAATGTACGAGAATAACAAAG
>JAJUGZ010000034.1 GCA_029265715.1 Bacteroidota bacterium | reverse complement strand
CCCCGGCAGCATTTGCGCTCGCGCCTACCACCTTAAAGCTTTGTGCCAGATCGGGTATCTCAGCCGCCCCGTATTTTGCCCCGGCAGCCAGCACGTTTATAACGCGGCCTGCCTGGTCAGCCGACAGGCCAAATTGGTTGATCGTTCCGGCCAGCGAGTTTGCCGCGTCTTCCATGCCCATGCCCGAAGCCTGCGCCAGGGTTATGGTTTTCGATTGCAGTTCGTTCAACCCGTCCATGCCTATTTTGGCAACATCAATCTGCGAGGCCAGCAATTTATAAGCTTCCACAGCACTTGACGCGCCAACGCCGCTTGCCTTGCCCACCTTGCGGGCAGTTTCACCCAGGCTTTCAAGGTCGTTGCCAACAATGCCCGTTATCGCGCTCAGGTCGGCCATGCTCTGTTCAAATTCAAGGCCGGGTGCGGTCATCTGGTTCAGGCTATCCGATGTACGCTCAAACAATTCGGCTACCTGGTTAAACTTCCAGGTACTTTCGGCAAAGCCCGAAACTTTCTCAATGGCCGTATCAACGCCACCGCTTATCTTGGTAAGCACGGGGCTCATCTGGTCGGTCAGTTTGATGACGTATTCGTATATGCCGGTCATTGTTTTTTTATTAACTTTGGTACATGGAAAAACGAAAAACCAAAGGGATATTCACTTACTCGCTCGTGTGGCTTATTATAACCCTCGCGCTGTTCCTGCCATTTGGAACGGGTGCAACGCTGCTTGGCGGTACGCTTTTCTTTTTTATCATGGGCGGCCTGTTTTACCCCTTGTTTTTTAAACGCGGGGCTTAACCGGCAGCTTCATTCTTTTTCTTGATAAACCATTCTACATCCTTGGCCATCATAGCCCACGCTTCATCCGACAAACAATCCGGGTCAACTGCTGGACAGTAATGCCTTATCAGCATATTGGTCTGTCGCAGGAAGTCTTTATCAGGCCTCCCGGTGGCCTCTAGCAGTTTTTTAGGCTGGCCGTTTTAATCTTAATCAGATCGCCCAGCACAGCATTTGCAGCCAAAAACAGTTCATCGTCCGTTTTAATCCGTTCGTCACCACCAAGCCAGCAATTCTGCAGGATCAGTTCACCGAACTTAATCGGGTCTTTCCCGCCAACGGCGGTTGCCATTGATATGATTTTGCGGGTCGGGTTTTTCAGGTAAGCAACCACTTTCAAAGTTGCAATCTCGCGCTTGTCTTCGGCAAGCTCCTCCGCGTGGTCTTTGGCCTCCTGCTCGTCATCAAATTCCTGCCCATCGGCAGTTGTAAAGTTGATCGGGATTTCCAACACATTCACTTTGCCATATAGTTCTTTCCATTTGGCAATATCTTCCGGGGTTGGACTGGTAATGTTTTCTTGTTTCATATTGATTTGAATTTTTGATTAAATACTGATTAAATGATGGTTTATTGGCGACACCCACCCATAGCCCCTCTCCATTTTGGAGAGGGGTTGGGGTGAGGCTTCAAACCAATGATCCAACTAAACCTAAAAATTATCTCATGAAAAATTATGCCTGTGTAATACGCAGCGCGATAAAAGGGAGCTGGTACTCGCCGTTGCCGTCGCCCTGCTTCAGGGATTCGTCACTTTCGGTAAACTCGACATACTTGGCGATATCGGTTTTCAACGTACCGTCTTCAGCTACATAGCTAAAAACGATGTCGAAATTTTTCAGGGTCAGGATATCACCATCTTTCGAAGCATCTTTCAATGCTTCCAGTTCGCTCTTCAATACGGTAATCGACCCTTCGTATTTTTTATTGCCGCGTTTAAAGCCAATCGGCTCACTCCCGCGACCATAACGAAGCTCCTTGCTTTGGCTCTTTTTGTAATTAAAAGCAGTTATGCCGTTAATCACTTTACCAAGCATGATCACCTGTGCATCACTCCATGCAAACTCCTCGCTATTTACTACTTGTCCCATATATTATTAAGCTGCTGGGTTCGAGAACCCAAGGTTAACAGAAATCGTTTTTGCATAACCAACCGGAACAATCTGCAGCGAAACAACCAACTTGCTTGTGCTAAGAATGTTTTGGTTCGGGTCAACATAGGCCGTTACCGAGCTGATCTCGCCGTTACCGGTCATTTCGTTGTTGATGGCGTTGGCAATTTTACCCTCAAAGTATTTCACAACGCCTGGGTTCAGTTTGCCGTCTTCATCAACTTCAACCTCGTCCATGATCTCGGTCACGTAAGTGTTGTAAGCAATCAGCATGGCCTTGTCAATAACCCTGCGGTTTACAATAGTGCAAAAGTCATCATCGGCACTGGCAGCTGTGTTGTCAACGCCCCAGTACAGGCCGCTGCGTTGCGGGTAAGGGGTCATCACGATCCAGCCTTTTGTATCCAGGCTATTTGCCACGCCACGGGTTACTTTTGTGCCGTCGCTGAAATAACCGTTTTTGATTGGGATTGCACCTGTTTTTACCCGCCCCGGCTTCCGTTGAACCGGATCAGCGGCAAGGCGGCCAAGCAGTAGCCCAACTCCGGCTGACTTGTCTGTTTTGTCGCCACAAATCACGGCTCCAACGCGGCTAAAGCCTAAGCCTTTCAGGTCTTCGATTGTCCCGGTATCGCCCTGCCATGCACGGCCTTCAACAATACCCACAAATGGCATCATTGCTGAAGCTTTCGATTCGGCAAGTGCATTAAGTTTTGTTAAGGCTGCAATTACATCATCATCAATCCCCTTGGTATATGCAGGCACATAAAGCGCATCCGGAATGCGGGTAATTCCCAACAGTCGCATAGTACCACCGGCAGCGTCAAGCAACGCGCTTGCATAAGCGTTTTCACTTGCTGCATCGCAGATGTCTTCCATCTCTTCGGTTTTGGGCACTAACATTACCCACAACTCAGCTCCATCACCGGCCACGGTGTAAAAGTCGGCCACCTGCTTATAAGCATTCGTGCTGTTTGCAGTATCATACGCTGCATCCAACCCGGCATCTTTTACCTCACTGATCGAGAAGAACTGTTTGGCTTCGCCCAATGCCCAATCACCCGAAGGGGCAGCATCGCCCGATACGATGATCCCGGCTACGCCATCGGCAAGATTCTCACCACCGCCGAGGTTGCCGTTCTTAATGTTAATTACTACTTCTGGTAACATGTATTTTTAATTTTGAAATTTCTATTCATTTTCTGCAGCTGCCTCTGCTTCGGCAATGGCCACTGCCTGGTCGAATTCGTCAATCACATAATTCAATGCTTCCTTAAAGGCATTCAGCACCGACAAAAAGAGGGCTTTGTCATCTTTCACAAGGGGCAGGTCGTATTGGGCTGCCAGCAACCCGGCAACATAACCGTTAAACCCGTCAATGTCACGTGCTTCCAAAAAGTCGAGCATTTTATCAAGCACAGCTGCCGCCTGAATATTCTGGTCTTTCGATACCATTTTGTTCAGCAATGTGAAGAGGAACAAAAAGAACTTGTCATCAACTTTTTCGGCAGTCTTCCCAACTTTTACCAAGCCAAAAAAGATTTTTTTGTCGCCGAATATTTTATTGAAATCAAACCAGCCATCGCAGGCTTTTGACAACCTTTTGAGGCGTTCTTTTGAGATATAACCGTCACTCATATTGAATAATTTATAAAGATTATACAGTCGTTTAATTGCCCTTGCCCGTTTGTACCATTTGCGGGCAATGGGTAGTTTTTTCAGTATTTCATTGGTTGCCATTGTTTGGCACAAACCACGAAATCAGTGAGTCGATTTTGCCAAAAACAGCATCATCCTTCAGGGTAGGCGTTAGCCTGACAACTATTTTAACGAAGGCCATCATCCCGATCAGGAGCTCTGCCCAGTTCTGTGCAAGCCAGTCAACAGTAGAGAATGTTTCCATATCGCTTGTTTTTTAAATGTTCCGTTCAAAATGTGGCACATCGGTAAACGATGTAAAATTGCCGCCCCAGCGGTTTGCAGGGTTAAGGCTTTCCCAATAGTCGCCCAGTGGCTGTATCGCTTTCTTGTCGTAGGTAAGTTTGCCATCGATAAAAAAATTCAGGTCGATAGCCTTCCGCTCCAGGTGTTTGCTTTTCGAGGTCTTGCTTTTACCTGTCTTCAGGTAAATTTCCTGTTGCTCGGGCGTGCGGTACAGTTCGCCGCCTGTCAATGTAATACCAAGCTCGGCGGCTTTTTGTATCAATTTTGCAACATCCTGCAAAAACGCCCATTGTTCGTTAACTGTGCTCATTGGTAAGCTCCGCTTTTTTATTTATTAATGCAGCCAGGTAGGCGGTTTTTGATTTACCGTCAGTAGTCAGCTCAAGGATGTTAACCATTTCCTGCAGTTCGTAGTAGTCGCAATCTGCATTGATATCCATTTCCAAAAGGTTCGCTATTGCTTTCTCTTTGGTTAGTTCTTCCTCCGGATCTTCCACAACATCATTTATTGTTTCCGTTGTTTCTTCAGCATCAGTCACCTGATCGGTTTCTTCCTCCATATCTTCATCATCCGTTAATTCATCACGTCGTTTTGTCTCAACAGTTCCGTTAACCTGTCCGGCATATTTCCAGGCAGTTGGCTTGTCAACAAATACGAATTTTCCAACGAGGTATAACTCATCAACCTCCGGGCGTTTGTCGAAATACTTCCTAAGTGTTTTGTTTTTCATCGGGTTTGAATGTTATTTGAAGTATGAAATAATCAATTGCATAAGTCCGGCACCAGCTGCGCCAAACAATCCACCCCACATCATCACCCGGCTTTCAATAACGGATATGCGAACTTCATGCTTCGCCTGCGTAGCTTTCATATCCTTTACATCTGCCGCAAGCTCATTAACCTTCGTATAGGTCATTTTCAAAAGCTCTTTTTGGGTATAGTCCTGTAAGTTGATGCAATCCTGTTCGCGTTCCATAATTGTTGCTTAAAAGAACCTGGAGCTACTTGTTTTCACTCCCGGATCAGGATGTTTGTGATGGTGGATGATAGTAAGTGTCCTTTTTAGAATTCAGCCGATCGGTGCATCAGTATGTATTTGTAACGGATGAACACAAAACCCCACGTTCGGCTCTTATTGGCCGATATGCTGTCGGCGGGGGCTTCCAGTCCACTGTCAAAAGTGACATACCTTTTTGTACCGTCTGCCGTCAGCTGGTAATACAGCGTATTGCACGGGTTCGATTTGACGATATCTATCTGAAGCACCATATTGGTGCCAACCTCCATTACATAAGCCGTAGCCGAGTATTTCGGAGCAAACGAAAGGGTATCGTTTGTCGGGGTCACATCATGCAAGGCTTTTGACCCGTATTGTTTGACGCTTGTCAATTTCTGCGCCGGGGCTGAAATTGTGGCCACCATCATGGCCATGATAAATGCAATAAGAATTTTAAGTCTCATTTGATTTCAGATTAAGAATTTGAAAAGCCCCTCCGGAGAGGGACTTTGTATTTTTTAAGCAGTGCGCCCGTCGTAAACTACACAGTAGTCACCCCACGCAACGCATGTATCGGCTTTCATCTTCATTTTGAAGAAGTATTTTTCACCGGCATTCGTGAGCTTGTCAATAAGGATTGCATCCTGATCGCTTGACAGGCCAACGCCTACCCACCAGTTTGATTCAACATCCATGTTGGCCACGGTGCAAATCATAAGGTTTTCAGGCCATGAAGAGAGGGTAACGATTTTAATTCCCTTGTACACCTTTTTGCTGATTTCACTAACATCAACACCTTTGGTTACCAGATCAGTCAATGCTTCATCGTACTTGTCGAAATCTTCAATACTCATGAAGATTTTAAGATCAGGATTGTTGCGAAGTGCTTTTGGAACATGAGCGCGGATAAGTTTCAACTTATCAAAGATGTTGGCTTTGGTGATAGCCACCGGATTTTCAATTTCGACTTTATCCGGGTCATTCAGTACACGGTAAATTAACCCGTTGAAAAGCTCTTTTTTACCATCGCCCAAAACGCCATTAACAAAGTGGTCACCAAGTTCGAATTTTACCGTTTTGGCTAATTCGGCCAACATGGCATTTTGAACATTTACAGGCAACTCAAGAAATACAAGGTTCCCTTTTGGTTGGTATTGTCTCCACCATTTTGCAAATACCTTTGGATTAAAGGTGGTGAAAGCCATAAATTCTTCCGGCTTCAAGTAGCGTTCGTCAGCAGAAAAAGTGCCCTCTGCATCTTCGTCTGTTGGCTGTTCAACTACTTTTTGTAAAACCTCTCCAATACGGATGCGAGGAATAGCTAATTTCTCGGAAATTCCGACTTCCATGTGAACGTGACCACCTTCAACTAACTCGTTTGTAGTTGAAGCCCTGGTCAATAACGCATTTACGACATCAGCCGAATAAATCGTTTCAATTGTAACACCTGCTGGCATAATTATTTGTTTTTAAGATTGTTCCGAATTTCTTCCATGCGAGCATCAAAAGCGCTCAACGTAATATCTCCTCCGGCACCGCCATTGTCATTGTCTCCAAGTTTTGTCACCCCGGTTAATCCGTCAAGAATTTTCTTGGTGCGGTCAAAATCTGCCTCGGCCAATGCCAGGTAATCGTCTTTCTGACTTGCCGTAATTTTCTTATCGGCAATAGCTTGATCAACCAGGTTGATCCGTTCTTGTGTTTTTGCTGCTTTTTCGGCATCCTGATAAACTTTCAGTTGATCCTGAAGGGTTTTATTTCCATCCTTCAGCGTGGTTATCTGCCCTTGCAGGTCGGATAATTGAATACTGTTGTTTACTGAATTCTGAACAGCAGCTACGATATCAGCCTCCGATGCATTATCTGAAAGCTTCAATAGTTGAGCAATTTGTTCCTTAAATTTCATATCGTTATTTTGATTGTGAATATCCCTGAGTAGCGGGAGCATGTGGTTATTGTCCCTATCCGAAAGGTTGATTTCCGCCCCGAATTCATCTTGCAGGCGCAGCGCGTTACGGTTCGACCCAATGTCAACCAGCGAAGCTTCCATCAGCAAAGATTGAACGACGGTCGGGCGGGTTTGGCCTTTTACCAATACCGACGGATCATCGCTGGTAGTGATTGCCCGTAATCCGGCAGAGACCATATTGATGATGCCCTTTTCAACCTTTTTCATCAGCGAAACGGCAAATTCATCATCCTCGTCAAACTCCAAATCGGCGATCAGGCTTTTACCATCGCGGCGAAGGTTTACCCATTTTCCAATTGGCAGCGGCTCCCGGTTTTTGTCCCATCCGTAAGGCCTGGCATGCACCCAAAGAGCGATAGGGTTTTTCTCAAATAGAGAGGTATCTATACCGTCAGTCAAAACCCTGAACCCATAAGAGTTTAGCGATTCGTCTGAAATTACAAATGAGTATGTTTTGGTTCCTTCCATGCAATTTTGAATTAATTGTTGTGCCGCTTTTCGCGTTGTTCGATTCAAAATTGAGGCGATTTATGAGGCAGGTCAATAAAAAGTGCAACACATTCATGGATTTATGCAACGCTGGCACGAATGTTTTACCCCCGGCATCCAGTTGCTTAAATTTGGCCTTAAAAGGTTAACCGCATGGCCAAGAAGGAAGAAAAAAAGCTCGCCTACATCCTGTTTGTCGAGCAAAAAAAGACTGCAAAAGAGATTTCACAGCTTATTGGCGTGAGTGAAAAAACGCTTTCAGGTTGGATCAATGCCGAGGACGAACGCTGGAAGAAAGATCAGCGCATCAGACACGCCTCGCCGTCGCAACGCGTGGCCAATATCGAACAGATCATTTCGAACCTGGCCGATGAGCGTATTAAACTTAGCTGTCAATTAACAGAGGCCGAAAAAGGAGGCGATGCCAAACTTGCAGCCGAGATCAGGCGGAACATTTCAAAAATCGACGATGCGGTAAGTAAGTGGAACAAAACCCTTCGCGACATCAACAAAGAAACCAAGGTGCCGCTCGCGACTTACCTTGAAGTGATGCAGGATATTTTTCAGGCACTGCAACATTTCAACCCGAAACTTTACATGCAGACCATTGAATTTCAGGAAAAGCATATTCACGATGTTTCACTCAAACTGAGCATGTAATGCGGATAGCCGACAAACAAGCAAAAGAGCTCTACCTCGAAAGGCTGCGGGTCATTAAAGACGGTACGGCGATTAACCCCTTCGAAACACCGGAGGAAAAGAAAGCCATTATTGCCCGTCTGAAAAAAGACCCGGCTTTTTTGTGCGAATTCTTGTTCCCACACTATGCTTCAGCAAAAGCGGCGGCCTTTCATGTAAGGCTCGCAAAGGCCGTACTCCGAAATAAAAAGGGTCGGTGGCTGGTTCGCTGGGGACGCGGCTTGGCCAAATCGGTTTGGGTTGATGTAATCATCCCGATTTACCTGTGGATTAATGGGGAGTTTGTTTACGAGGTGATCGTTGGAAACAACGAAACGAAAGCAATCAACCTTTTGGCCGATGTTCAGGCTGAATTTGAGAGCAACCAACGGTTGATCCATTATTTCGGCGACCAGGTACTTCGCGGAAGTTGGGAGGACGGTGACTTTCGGACTAAAGATGGGCGGTTCATGGGTCAGGCTATCGGCATGGGTCAGGATTGCCGTGGTTTACGCAAAGGCGCAATCCGGCCAAACTACATATCAGCCGACGATTTGGAAGACCGCGACACGGCCAAAAACCCTCGCCGGCAAATGGAGACCGTTGAGTGGATTGAAGGCGCACTTCTTAAAATAATGGACGGCGACACCCGCCGCTACTTGCACCCGAACAATGATCCGTGGCCGGTAAGTATTCAGAACCTGCTTGAAAAACGCCATCCCAATTGGACGGTCGATTTGGTTGAAGCTTACGACGAAGCTACCTATAAACCGGCATGGCCTGAAAAGTACGATGACAATTACTACCGGGATCTGGAAACAGAAGACGGCGCCATTTCGTGCCGGGCTGAATACAACCATAAAAAGTTTGTCGAAGGAAAAGTATTTACGGATAATCTGATCCAATGGGGAAAACGCCCGAGACTGGATCACTTCAAACATATTGTCGGGTTTTGGGACGTGGCTTATTCAGGGGCAAACGACTACAATGCAGTTAAAGTTTGGGGCTTGTATGGCTTCAATTTCTGGTGTGTGAAAGCTTTTGTCCGGCAATGCAAAATGGCCGATGCAATCCGCTTCATGTATAACTATCAGGCCGCGCTTCCTGAATCGGTCATTATTCATTGGAGGGTTGAAGAGCAATTTTGGAACGATCCGTTAAAAGATGCTTTAAAAGAGGTTGAGCGGGAATTTAAAAAGCCTTTAAACATTGTCATTTCGCCCAAACCGAAGCTCAAAAAGTTTGACCGCCTGATGTCGATGCACCCTTATTACCAGAACGGACGGATTTATTACGACGAGGGCGAATATGCCAACAACGACATGCAAACCGGCATCAATCAGCTTAAAGGGATTGAGCCAGGGTACAAGATCCACGATGATAGTCCGGACTGTGACGAACAGGCGATCTCTTATCTCTCAAAGTTTGTGGTTTACGAAGGCGAAAAACGCAACGAAGTGAAAATAATCGGCTCACGCCGAAATAACAGATATTGATATGTCATTCATTACAAAAGACGATTTAGGACAGGACATTTACGGCGAGATTTTAACCGGCGTTACCCGTGGCGACGATGACAAAATAGTTGATGCCTGCAGCGAAGCCAAGGACGAGATTAACGGCTATATCTGTGCCCGGTACGACTCGGCTGATTTGTTCGAAAAAACAGGCAGCAGCCGAAATAAGACAATCCTTTCGATTGCCCGGACTATCGCAATTTATAAGCTGCACAAAGTGTGTAACACCATGACTGAACTACGCCGGATCGACTACGAAGATGCCGTTAAAACCCTCGAAAAAATTCAATCCGGAAAATTTATCCTGGAAGGCGCAAAGCTGGTCGGGCAAACAGCAACCGAAATACCAACGACCCAGATAAGCCGGTCGGGAAATACGAAAAGAAACAATTACATGTAACCAATTATGGCAGACAAAGCAGCAGAATACGCAATAAAAATAGCCTCTTACGATAGGACGAACAAAGATATTTCGAAGTGGAAACAAGCCTTAAAATCGGCTGAAGACCCCGACTATCCCGACCGCTCCAGGCTCATGAACCTTTATCACGACATCATGCTCGACGGTCACCTGACAGCCATTACCGAAAAACGTATTCTAAACATTTTGAATACGCCGTTGATCTTTCAGTCCAAGGGAAAAGAAAATGAGTTGGTTGCTAACCTTATCGAAAGTGAAGCTTTCGAAAATTTGCTCCGGTACATTATCGAATCAAAGTTGTACGGTTATTCGTTATGTTGGGTCGATATAACCCAGCCCGGAGTTAAAAAACCAAAGGTGACGTTAATCGACCGCCGACATGTGGAGCCTACCCGGCATATTTACAAATACAAAGAAAGCGACTCGCTGAATGCCGGAATAGATTATACCCTTCCACCTTATCCGCCTTATACGCTCACTGCCGGTCGTGAAGATGATTTGGGGTTGCTGCTGAAATGCGCCCCTTATGTGATTTATAAACGTGGCGATATTGGCGACTGGGCAACATTTTGCGAAATATTCGGAATTCCGCTTCGGGTCGGAAAATTCCCGGCTCATGATCCCAATGCCCGGAAAGAGCTTAATGAGGCAATGGACGAGACCGGATCGGCCAATTCGATCACCATGCCCGACACGTGCAGCATCGACTTTGTGGAAAATAAAACTTCGCAGAGCGGAAAAGGTGTACACGAAACTTTTGCCGATTGGTGCAACAACGAGATGTCAAAAATCATCCTAGCTAATACGATGACTGTGGATGCCCAGGGAGGAAACTATAAAGGCGAAGTACACGCCGAAAGCGAAGAAGGCATTTTTGAAGCCGACAGGCGGTTTGTCCTCCGGATATTGAATAATCAGGTGTATGATCTGCTTGAACTGCATGGGTATAATCCGGGCGATGCCAGGTTTAAATTTGTGGATGAAGATTCGACTCCGATAAAAGACCGCATCGATATTGACCTGAAGGTTAATCAGGCTGTTGAAATTGACCCGCAATACTGGTACGACCGCTATAACGTGCCAATGCCCAAAGGCGGCGCAAAAGCCCGAACAGTAGAGACGGGGAATTCCCCGTCTTCAAACGGCAAGAAACAACTATCCGAGCCCAAAAAGGGCAAATCAAAAGGGGGCTTTCTGCGTTTTTTCGATTAAGCCCGGAGCGGTCACAAGAACGCCTCCGGGCTGAGATGACAGCCCTTTATGATTCTGGTCATTGTAGTTGCGACATCTGTTTAGCCGATTTTTCAGAAGAGGAAACGCTGAACATCGAAAAGAAGGTTACAACAGCTTTAAAAAAGATTTACACCGGGAACTACCAAGGCGAATTTCCGAAGGAATTTTGGGAGGTTACGGTTTCTAAGTTGAATGAAGCCGTTAATGCCGAATTTGGGAAAGAATTCAAGCCACTGGCCAATCAATTGAAGTATCAAAACAGCGTATTTGCAGCCTTCAAAAGTAAAAGCCAGACGCAAACCTTAGAGAACCTGAAGGCGGCATCGAAAGCGGCCACATTTACTGATTTTGCTGAGGAGGTACGCGGCACCGTTAAGGATTATAACTATAACTACCTGAAGGCGGAGTGGAACACGGCAAAAAAAGCGAGCCGAAGCGCCAAACGATGGGCGAAGGCCGTAGAGGATGCCGATTTGTTTCCAAACATCAAGTACCTGGCATCAACAGCCAAAGAGCCGCGCGACATCCATAAGGCTTATTACGGCATGATCCGCCCAATGGATGACCCTATTTGGGGAAGAATCTTGCCGCCATCAGACTGGGGCTGCCAGTGCGGATGGACTACTACAGACGAGGAGTTGACGGTGATCCCGAAAGATGCTCCAAATCCGGAGCCGGGTCTTGATAATAATCCCGGAGCCGATGGAGCTTTATTTAGCCAATCGCACCCGTATATCAAAGGCCAGAAAAACGTCGAGGCAATTCTCCGGAGCAATATTGCCGCTGTTTACGATATCGACGAAAGCGAAATCACAGAGTTCTATTTCGACAAAAAGACGAACGGATGTTATTTCTCGCTTGAAAAACTATCGAAAACAGAGGCCAAAGCAAACCGGCGCATCGCACAGGTATTTGCCGACAAAGGACATTTGGTTGAACTGATGGGTCAGGATAGCCTTGATTCGATTATCGACGGAACCTGGAATGAATTCAAGTCACCGTCGAACACGGCAAATGCCTTTGATAAAGAAATGCAACGTGCAAATAGACAGTTCAAAAAAAGGGAACTTACCGGCGACCTAACTATTGAACTTCCAACTGAATTTAGCAAGGGTTTTGTAATTAATGGGCTTAAAGACAGGATTACACGAAAAGAATTTATACCAGCAATTAAGAATGTCCACTTTATACACAAGGGAAAGTATCTTGGGAAATGTCAACTTGAAGATATTGCTAAAGGGAAGCTGCCTTTCTAAAATACAACAGCCCCGGCGAACCAGGGCTGAGGCGGGGTCTCATGCATTGCTGCAAGTGACCATTGCAAATATACGTTTTTTTTAAATAAAAGTTCATGGCACGAAACATCAGACAATTAGCCGCCGATTTAGCCCGACACAAAGCAGCACTGGCAAAATATATCCGGAGCGATGCCCCGCGCATTGTTGGTAAAATGGGGGTTGACCACTTTAAAGAAAACTTCGACAAGGAGGGTTTTGTAAACAATGGCCTGCACCCGTGGCCAGCCAGAAGAGTTGAAACCGGACGGAAGATCCTCACCGGCGAAAGCAAGGAGCTGCAAGATTCTATCGACTATCAGGCCGACCTTGGTAAAACAAACTGGGGAACCGATGTAAAATATGGATCGATCCATAACCGGGGAGGCCGGACAAAAGCCCATATTATAAAACCACGAAGCGGAAAAGCTTTGAAGTTTATGACCAAGGGTGGCAGCCTGATCCGTCGCCGGGTTAAACATCCCGGATCAAACATTCCGAAACGTCAGTTTATCGGGCATTCAAAAGAGCTGATCGATAAAGTTGACCAACGCATTGAACGCGACATTACCAAAATTCTTGGTTCATAACTTATAACCCATAATTTATAACTATTAATCCATGTTCAACATTTATAAACAGATAGCAGATCATCTCCGGGAGAAACTTCCTGAGTTAAGAACCATCGATGCCGACAAAGGCCAATTAGCTGATCCGGAGAAAGCATACCCGCTTTTATTCCCTGCAGTACTGATTGACCTGGATAATATCGATTGGTCAAACCAGGGCAGCAAGATCCAGAACGGGAAGTCTAACATTGCCATCACCGTGGCTGTATTGCCTGTGAATCAAAGTCACCAGGATTCACCAACCATTGATGATTTTGTAGGACAAATGGAAATCATTAATCAGGTGTATTCCGAGTTAGCTGGCTTTATAGGCCTGAACCGGTTAAAAACATTCAGGCAAAAACGCTACGACACGATTCAGGCATACACCCATGTTTTCACAAACCAACTAACCGATAATTCGGCCAGTAAGGTTTATACAAAACATCCGGTTCCGCCTGACATTAAAGAAGAATTTAAACAATAATTAATCAGCCAATTATGACAAAATACGATTTTACAGTAAAACGCGGGGACACCTATCAGGGTGTAGAATTCCAGCTTATTAAAAACGGAAGTGCAATTGATTTGACAGATGCAACAATCAAAGCCGATTTTAAACTGAAAAATTCAGGAAAAACCCTGATGACCATGAGCACTGATAATGATAAAATAGCAATTACCTATCCGCTTGAGGGACGATTTATTTTTTCGCCTCAAGTAATTTCCGTTCAGGCTGGGGCATATCAATACGATATTCAGATTCAGTTTAACGACGATAGCCTGAAAACCTACATCGAAGGTACAATGACTGTTGAACAGGATATAACTGAATAATGGAAACAATACAGGTATTAGTTACTGAATCGGTAGAACTTGTTACTATAATAGTAACTGAGCGCATTGATCAAGTTGGAATTACTGTATCGGAAGCACAAAAAGGCTCTCCCGGAAATTCGGCATACAAAATAGCTGTTGATGCTGGCTATAAAAATTCAGAATATGAGTTTGCCGCCGACTTAAACTCGATAAGCAACAAGGTTGACAAAGTTGAAGGCAAAGGCTTGTCAACTGAGGATTATACTTCGGAAGAAAAGACAAAGCTTTCCGGAATTGCCGAAAATGCCAACAATTATCAGCACCCGTCAACGCATCCGGCCTCGATGATTGAAGAAAGCACCGAAAGAGTGTTTGTTTCTTCGGATGAAAAGGCCAAGATCCATGATCCCAACTCTGATAATTCGCTAAAAACCCCTGATAAATCGAAAACAGTAGCATATACTGATAATGCAGGAAACTTGCACGTTTCCGGAAGCATTTATCAGCAAGGCGAAGCCTATGAAACGCATCAGGAGCAGGTTTACACCCGTCAGGATGAGATTATCACGCGTGACGGTGCTGAAGCTGGGTTGGGCGCAAACGAATACACCGGTATTCGGGCTAAAAATTACGACGGGCTGCATGATGGCAGGTTGGTATTTGACCGTGAAGGGATTGCCAGAGTGGGAGACGTTGGCGACGAACAGCCGCTTGCAACCCGCGAGGAAGCACCCGTTGATGGTGGCCTTGCATACTTTGATGCGCTTACACTTAAATTCAAAACACTTGCCGCGACGGTAAAGCAAGGGTATGATTCGGCGGTTAATTGGATCAGTAACAACGGGCAAAACCTGTTGAGTCATGCAGCGAGTACCGAAAACCCGCATGCTGTAACAAAAACACAGGTCGGACTTGGGAACGTGGATAATACCAGCGATGCCGACAAGCCTGTTTCATCTGCACAGGCATTAGGAAGTAAACAAGACAGGTTATTACAAACATTGTCAGACGCTGATAATATTGACTGGAACGCAGAATTGGGTAGTGCAGCTATAACACTTTCAGGGGCGCGGACAATGAATAACCCAACAAACCTTGTAGCTGGTGGCCGATATGTATTGATCGTTAAGCAGGATGCAATCGGAAGCCGGACGTTAGCTTTTTCGTCGTATTATAAATTCCCCGGGGCTGTCATTCCAGTTCTTACTTCAACGGCTTTGGCGGTAGATGTACTTGAATTTATTGCCGAAAGCGCAAGCATTCTGAGGTTGACAAACTTTATTCCTGACAGTAAATGATCATAACACCTAAACTAACAGCATGGTTACCTTTTGAGGGCAATGTAAATGATGCCTCTGGAAATATGAGAAACGGAACTTTAATCGGGGCTTTACTTGCATCAGGAAAATTCGGACAATGCTATTCTTTTGACGGAACAAGCGCAAAAAAAATCTATTTTCCTCACGGTTTGACGATTAATTCATCAGACTATACTATTGCGTTTTGGGCTAATCATGGGGCATCAAATATGGCGTTTGCAACAGCTCTTGGATGCGGGGCTTATATAAGTCCTAACGTGACAGGAATATCATTCAGATTTAATAATGCGACAGGCTCATTTACTGTTGCCTTCGGCAGTTCAGCATCAAGTGGGTCTTTTAGTTTAGGGAAAGGATTAACAGGATGGAATCATTACGCATTTACTTACAACACAACGACGAAGGCTTGTAGAGCATATCTTAACGGAAAGCTTGTTCATTCAGTGACAAGAACAATAGTATTCACAGCGTCAACAACATTGCTATATGTAGGGTATAACCCGGGGTTAAATACTTCCACGAGTTACTACAATGGGCTTGTTGATGATGTGCAATGCTATAACGTTGTTCTGAAAGAGTCAGACATTCGTCGAATTATGCTCGGTCTGCACCCGATAAGCATATAATTCACCGATTGATGCTGTTTAAAAAAGACTGGGCTGCATTTTTTCGGCCTTGACAATGGTTTTTAGCTCGGCCTTGGCGTTGTTGCCCAAGTAGCCGTAAAAGGTGCGGCGAGATATGCGGTAGGCCGGGAAAACAAGGTTTTCATACACCCACTCCTGTGTCACACCTCTGGCTTTATGCTCCAAAACAATGGTCTGTATGTCAACTTGGCGTTGAAGCAGGTTTTTCCGGTTATAACTCATGGGTTGCGTGGCCTTTTAACAAAAGTAACAGCCACGTATATATGTGTCAAGGTTTTTTTATAAGGATGTGCCTGTTTGTAATTTTCGTTAATGCGTGGTTTAAAACCCCGCCACACGCGAAAGCCCGGGGCATAAAACTCCGGGCTTTCGCGTGTGGCAAAATTGCGCTGCAACCCTTTGCAGCCGCAATATCTTAAAGGTCTTTTATCTCGTCGAACATCGCTTTGGCCTGTTCGTAGTCGGGCAGCATCTGGCGCAGTAGCTCTAACAGGTAGTAGTTTTTTTGCAACAGGTCTTCTTCCTGATTTTGCAGCACGTTTATGATGTCGTTGGCTGTTTCAAGGTAATTCTCAACCGGGCCATGCCCCGTTTTTACCTCCACTACAAAGCTGTCTTTTGTAAAAGTAACCATTATGCCTGCCCTCCAAAGTTTAGTTCTAACTGGCGGGTTTGGTTTAATGTGCGGCTGCCACTAACGAGCAACTGCAAGCCCAGGTTATTGGTAAACCAAGCCGGGTGGGTGTTGCCAAACAACCATACTTTTTTGGCCAATGTTTGTTTCTGGTTCAGTTTACGGGCGGCCTGGGTACTTTCGGTGCGGCTGCCAATGGCGGTGTGGATGTCGTTAAGCGAAAACCACAGTTCGCTGTCCAATTCGATGTAGCGGATGTTGATGCCGTTAAACTCTTTAAAGCGGAACGGAACATCGCGGCAATCGATAAAATCGTTGCTTTTCTTTTGGGTGCCATAGTAGCCGCGTTTGCGTATGGCTGGTAACACCTCCGATGTTACCCATTTACGGAAGGTTTTGGCCTCGGGCTTGTTGCTGCGCATAATCAAAGTATAAAGCCCACTTTCGTTGATAATTGTGGTTAATTGATTACCACCATTTGAAAGGAGGTAAGTTTTTCTTACCTCGTCTTCATCTAAGCTCTTTACGGCGACCTTGTGGTTTGTAAGCCCCAAAATATCGCAAACATCTTTGGCAACCAGCCACGGTTCATTTTCAACTACGAGGCTTCTTACCTCTTGTTTGGTGGAGGAGAATTGAAATACCTCCGGTGTCAAAATTTCATTCTTGGTGTCAGTCATAACTTTAAGAATTGTGATAAAACAGCAACGCCCACCGTAGGTGTGACTGACACCAATACGCTGGGCGTAGTTAGTCGTTGGTTCTTTCGTTCCAACCACCATAGCAGGCGTTGCCTTTTATCTTGTTTTAAAAACTATTGAGTTTTTGCCCAAGAGTATGTATTAGTATCAGTCGAGGGCAAATATAGAAAAAAAATTAACTGTGCAAACCAATAAATTCGGAAATCCATTTTTCAACCCATAATTCGACGGCTGCCTGCGTGGGCAGGTTATCTATGCTTACGGTGGTGCGCAATAACCCGTTTATGCTAAAACCAAGGCTTTGGTTCAAACCGCCGTCGTGGTGCGCTATGGCAATTTTAAGGGTGTGCGCGCTGTTGGGGCAGCATACTTCCCAGCTCAGGTAATATTCGTTACTATGCTCGCTTACACGGTATTCGCGTGCCATAAACTGCTGGGTGTAATCGGTTAAAACAGCGCCCAGGGCAATAACTACTTTTTCAACATTAAACAGAAAAGCATCGCGCCTGTCGGCCTCGGCTTTCGCCTGTCGCTGGCTCTTTTCCAAACTTTTGTCCAGTTTTTTAAAAATAGATTTATCCATGTCGTTTTTTTGCTTTAAAGGTAAGTGGCAGGCTTATTGGTGTCAAGGTGTTTTTTTGTTTGCTGTAAGCGGGGGTTTTTATTGGTTTAATTTTTTTGTTAATTTGTTGAGTATTAAAAACCAACGACAATGATTGACCAACGTTTAAAAAGCTGGTTGTTAAAAACAGCGTATGCCACCATTGTTGCCCTGCTGGGTTATATCTTCCGCGACCTGTTGCTGACCCGGGTTACCGTTCCGGTTTTTGTTTTCCCGTTGCTTGTTTTCGCTTCGGCAACATTGGCCCTGTGGTTGTGGCACCGTATAACCGCGCTCAACAAAGTCGAAAACATCGGTTTTTTGCGCGGATCGCTAAAGCCAGGCACTTTTTTTGGCGTTGTAAACGGGGATCAAAACCTTACGGTGGTAGAATGGTCGTGGTTTAACCCCAATATCGTGATCGCGCAAAACAAGCAAGGCCACATACTTCGGGTACACGCTTCAATCGTGGTCGTTTACGTATAACACCGCCAAAACTGCCAGCACTACCGCTGCCGCCATAACTATCAGTTGTAAAATTGAGACTTCCATATCAATCGTTTTTTTAATTTTCGCTTGATTGCGGTATGCCATAATGTTCGTGCCAGGCTTTTGTTCCAACGTGGTTTGAACTTGCCTTGTAATTGGCCTCAATAGCATGCATTTGCTGTATGAGCTGGTCAAGCTCTTCGAGCGTGTATTTATTCAATCGCTTTTTCAGGATGCTCCGGTTTTCCATGAACCCGTTAAACTGTTTAAAGTCGGTGCCACCGTGCAACCCGCATCGCTGGGCAATAGCCAGAACATTACTACGCTTTTGCTTAATGGCCAGTTCTTTCATGGCATTGGCCGAACGATTCAGGTTCGAGGTGAAAAATGAGTCATGCTGGAGCTTCCAGATCATATCATTCAGCTCGTTTTCATACAAGCCTTTTGTGCTCGAGGTGCGCCCTCCAGTCCATCCATACACCAACTCGTGGCGCGTATCTTCGTCAACTCCGGCTTGCGTAAGCAAGACCATCAGGCGGCGGTGGTTTTCTTTTCCCATTCAGATGCTGTTTAAAAGATGATTAAATACCGATTGAAAACTCATTTTTCGGGCTGTTCTGCCTTCCGGGAGATGAGCCCTAACTCAAGCAATGCATCAAGTAGGCTCACCTCTGTATGGTGCTCATGTTCGGCCACACCGTTTCGGCAACTCCCGCATGGTACTTCTTTGTAACCTTGCGATCGTTTGCCGGTGCCACCGCACATGGGGCACTGCTTCCGGTAAAAAGTCACCCGTTTTATGCGGAACTCAACCCGGTTTATATCGCCACCAAAGCTCATTCCCGTTCCTCCCATTCTTTTTGCAGTTCGGCAATCATTTCTCCGGCGCGGAGCCAACCGGGAAAACCGCCCAGGTTCTTGTCATCAACGTACACATGCGCGTATATTTTGCGGCTGTTGTTTTTATACCTGGCCGTCTGATCAGGATGGTTGTCGTTAACGCGGTGAAACCGGATACCCTGTCCGAGCATCCAGTTAATGGCCTCCAATAACTGTTCTCCGCTTCGACATGTGTTTATAATGATGTAATGCCCTGCATCGTACAGTGCGTTAACTGTTTCGGCTGCATAAGGTTGCAGGCCGTCAATGGCCGGGTACTTGCCCCGCGATATTGTTCCGTCAAAGTCGATTGCTATTATCATTTGGATTATTTGTTAACCTTCATGCACTCGAAGTGCTTGAAGGGATTGAGGTTAATAGTTTATGATCTCTCGCTTTTTTGTCCCGGATCAGGGGTCGAACCTGATTTAAGCAACCCGCCCGGGTGGTGCAATCTCAGCACCATAGCTTTGAGGATGGATTGGGCGTATGTTCGGGGAAAATCTGAAACCCTGTGGTGCACCCATGTAAGCATTGCCTCCATTCCCTTCAAACCCGAAAGCGTCCGGGTTAACTAAAATCGCCACGTGGACAGGGCAGGGTTCGAACCTGCATGCCAGCTTTAAGCTTTACCTACGTACACTGAGGTATCTGGCTTCTTATTCGCATTGCCTAATCATTGAGCGCTGTTACATTTCGGCTGCGGTACGTGTCATTAAGCGTTTGCCAGTTCCGCCACCTGTCCGTGTGCCCCGGCTCAATCAATCACGAAGGCCGGGGTTTTGAAATGAATGATTTGGGAAAATCATTTACTGGTTAGAACGCATGCCGGTTATTGGAAGCCCCGGCAAGAAGGCCGTGTATTGTTAAACGGCGCTCATGCTCAAGGCGAGCCATTGCCATTGATCGTTTTCATCCATAAACTTCGCTTTCACGAAGGTTGATGTCTTTTCAGGCCGGTACTGGTCGCGGATGAAGTTCACTGCATCCATCAGGTCGGTATCGCCAATTTCGGCGGCCTTTTTGCTAAGCTCAAGAACACGGTTTGCTTTTAGTACACCTTTCGAGTCAGGCTTAAGCAGGGCTGTGATTATTTCGCGGCTATCCTTATCGGTTATGCGGGCATTTATCCATGCAGTTACGCGGTCAATGCCAACCTGAACATCGTCGCTCCAGCGGTCTATCACGTTCGAACCGATAATGATAGATTGCTTTCCGTCGTTGCTGGTGAAGGTGTGCGACTGCTGCAGATCCATCTGCTCCTCCGAAAGGTTGTATAGTTCTTTCTTCATAGCCAGCAGTGCCCCGAACTGATTGAACACGTTCACCTTCTCTTCTGCAAGTGCAGATGATACGCGCTGCAAGTGGCCAAACGATTTTTTAACCTCGTAGTCTTTCAACTGTTCGTAGTCATCACGCAGCTTTTTATTTGCTTCATTACGTGCTTTGTCTTCGGCTGCCATCTGTTGGCGAAGCTGCCGTTTCTGATCTTCTGTGAGTTGTGAGAATTCTATCTTTTCCATCTTTTAAATGATTATTGAATAGTGATTAATTACCGTTTAAGTATGTTACTGACGGCCTGGTGAATGTTAACCAAAGCCGGATTTGCAGGCCGCAGTATGGACGTTTTTACATATTCGTTCATCAGCGTTTGAGCCGGAACCGGAATATCATTACTGATTACATGCAGGGTTGGGGTCATGTAAACTCCTCCTTCTCCGTGGGTGCGTTTTTCATATACTGGCAACTCGATCATGTCAACAGCAAAGCCATACCCTTCAAAAAAAGCCTTGATTTCGTCATCGGTTATATGTGTTTGTAGTAGCATTTCTGTCGATTTTAAATTCAAATTCACTTTTTGCATCCTTGAAAACACCGGCTATGCGGTTTTCACAACACTCAATGTGGTTGATTAACACGTTTAATTGTCGCCATTTCTGAGGGCAGAACTGTGATTGTAACTGCTGCTCCAGCTTCTCTTTTTCCTGGTTCAATTTGATTAGCTTTATTTTCAGGTTGTGGATCAAATCCCGGTCTGCGCTCAGTGTTTTGCTTGACATGAAAAATTTGTTTTAAAATGAATGGTGGGATAATTGCGTTGTTGAACTGGCAACGATAGAAAAGTTCTGTTGCATCATTAAATTGTTTTTCGTTGCAGACGCACCACAACTGGGCACTCCACCAAGCCCAGAAAACAGGAGAATACGTTATTTTTTTAAAAACTTCGGAAGGCTTCATGCTCCCAATGCGGTCGAGTATAGGCCGCAGCATGACATCGAACACCTGCTTTTTCGTAACCTTGTGTTTTAGTATTTCGAGATACTTAATGCCCGAATCGAAATACAGGTTCAAAAGGGCATTGTCCGATAAACCAAGTCGTGTCCTGGCTTCCTCAATCGAGGTGGTACCTAATGCGTTTTCTACGGTATAGTTTTTCATGATGAATTGGTTTTATAAGTTTTCGCTGAAATAAGCCTTTGCCCCGGCTTCCCATATAGTGAAAGGCTCGCCGCCACCGTAGCGACTAAGGGCAAAAGCCCGGTAACCTTCAATCCTGATCTTTACAAAGGCATCGTAACGGATGCTTTTTGCGGTTCGGCCTGCTGGGTTTTTGCCGTCGGCATGCGAGATCAGGATAAACAGTTTGTTGCGGAACTCGGCACGTAAGGCCGTATAATCGCGGTAGCTCATACCTGTGTATTGCACACTGTCAATCACTACCACATCGGGGCTGCGGCGTTTGCGTAGCCGCTCTTTAAGTTCGCTAATTGGTTCATTGTCCAGCAATATCACATTGCGCCTCACTTCGTTCATCCCCACCTCGCGGAAGGCTTTTTTCATTGATTTTGAAGCTCCCTCTTCCATGCTGTTGTAGGCAACGCGGCAAAACTGAGCCAGGTATTTGCAGAGTTGCAGGGCAAACCTTGTTTTACCATTGCCTGAGTCTCCCCATATTAACCATGCCCCGCTTATTTCGGGCTTGCCAATTGCTTCGTACCAGTCGCCCTCAAACGGTAGCTCGTTAAAGCTCATCGTTTCGAGCTGGCTTACAGATATCGCCCTGTTAATTGTCTTTTCTGCCATACTATTCAGCCGCCTGCAATTGTTTCCAGGCGTGAATCTTACGCTTCACGCGGCGCAGGTCGCCCTCGCAGTCTTCCCATATATCTTTAATTGCCGAGGCATTGACAACTCCGTTTGCATTGCATATTGCCTTCACATCGGTAAACCCCAATCCTTTCAATTCAATGAACTTCCTGCCCATGCGCGAGAAAATCTCGGTATATCCTTTTTTATTGAGTTTGATACCACGTTTGATCCGTTTTTCGAGGTGCGAAGTGGCAATCAAAACGATGCCGCAATGGTCTTCGAGCTGGTTGTAAATGGTGATGAAGAAATAAAGCACCTGGTCGCTCAGTTTGTCGGCCTCGTCCATAATGATGATCGGGTCAACCTGCTTTTTCAAATTGCTCACGGCCTCATACATCATTTCGCCAACGGTAAAGCCAGAATAGTCGCGCCCCATCGATGTTAACAGCTCCTGCAGGAACATCTTCCGGTTCCAGTATTCATTACAGCTCAACAGGTAGGTGCGTTTGTTGCTTTCGGCAAAGCTGCGCAAGGCTACGCTTTTACCGGTTCCGGCATCGCCGATCACTGCAAACACGTTGCTGTTGTCCCTGGCATCTGCAAGTAGGGTATTGAGTATTTTAAAATCGCGGATTTCAACAGTCTGCCATTGGTTGGCTGTATAACCAATCTGCGAGGCTACGTTTTTCCACATTTCATCTTTAATCAGCTCCCAATTGCCGTTAAGCATCTGGCTGATGGTTGCCGAGCTTACTCCTTTTAGGCTGTTTGCTGCCTTGTTTTGGCTTTCGTACCTGGCGCAATACTCAGCCAGTTTTTCAGCAATTTGTTGTTTGTCTAAATTTTTCATAATTTTGCGTTGTTTGTTTGCCCCGAAAGGGGCTTTGTTGTTTAATATGATCTGAATAAATCTTTCTCGCTAAAGTCTTCATCGTCCACTCCGGCAGCCACTGCATTGCTCATTGCCTTCTGTATTTTCCCGAAATTGTCCATTGCCTGTTTTGCTTTTTTATTTTTAGACTTATTAATCCCTTTCAGTGCCGGGGTTACAAGGCCGTGCTGTTCTGGCAGTTGGTTGTGTGCGGCCATAATGTCCATGCCTGCCTCATGCCAAGCCTCGCGGGTTTCATTGCTGTGTATCTCCACTTTCTTCAGCCACGCAGCTTCCCACTGTTCCTGCTCCTGTTTTCCACGGTGTACTTCAACTTTTTGCTCAGCTGCAGTAATAAAGCGTAAGCCTTGCGGGGTGTCTTCGTACAGGTAGATCATAGAGAAGTCCTGCGGGTCGAACTTGATTCGGAATTTGCGGTTAACATTGCGCACTATCCAGTCCATGTCGGGCGTTCCGTCGGGCAGGTTTACCATGTAATCGTAGCGTACTTTCTTTTCTTCGAAGGAAATGCCCCATGCACCGCACTTGACAGGCTTTTCGCGAAGCACCCAAAACAGGTCTACCATATCCATCAACTCCAACTTCACAGCCTTTGGGTTTTGGCTTTTCCGGTACATCTCAATCCTTTTCTCGCCTGTTTTGGGGTGCTCTGCCGCCATCCACTCGTCGCGGCGTTGTTTGTATTTGGCCTTTATTTCTTCCAGCGTTGGCAGTTCGTGCTTGTTTGCATTGATAAATTCGAGGTTTGCCTTGCTTTCTTCCTGTTTGGCCTGTATGTTTTGCCCGGTAAAAAACCAATCTTTTTTAAGGAAACCTTCCTGGAAGCGTTTAAAAGCGTTCTCTATTGTTTTCGATTTACCGTTGTAGGGCTTTGTGGCAATGGCAAGGTGTGCCAGGCGCGTAAAAAAGTCACCGTTTTTCAGTTTTTTGTGCCCTCCCTGGTTGTCGTAACTGATCTGGTAAGGCTTGTGCTGGCTAAACTCAAGTGCCATGCGGTAAGCATTGTATTGTGCCTCGTAGTCTTCGTTATCCGATATGTGGTAGCCAAGCAAACACTCGCTGTAAACGTCCATCACCTCGTAAACACTGGTTGTTTTTACCACCATGCGGCCATTGGCATCAAAATCTTTGTAGTAATAGTTCAGTTTTGTACCGTCGCTGTACCAAAGCGAGTCGCGCATGGTTGGAAGCGCGGTTTTGTGGTGGTAAATAAACTTCTCTTTAAACTTAAGCTCACCATGCCGGTGGCCGTACCAGATTGGTTGTATCTCGGGCTGGTGCAAAAAATTGTAAATGGCATCGGGGCTTTTCAGTGGCTTTGTTTTTTGCCAGAAACCATCGCTACCGGCCAAGGCGTTGTACTCGCACCATAGCTGCTGTACCGAGGTGGCGCGGTCGTGCATGGCCATCCACCGCGCCAATATCCACGACTTGGCCATGTCGTTTATTTTCTCCGAGTTTTTGTTGCAGAAACCACCATGTACCAGGCTCTGGTAACCATCGCGCAAGTAGGCGCGGTATTTTTCCTGTAGGCGGCGGTAATTAACCGGCAGCGAGTGTTTAAACATCGTTTTATCGAGCTCGCCAACCGCTTTGCCTAAGTTTGGCCACAGGTTTTTGGTATTGCCGTTCAGCTTTTTGGCCTGCGGCTTGCGCTCGCTAACTATGGTGTGTATGGCATTCAGTATCTCGGCATTGGTACGGTACTCCAGTTGCTTGTCTTCGGGCAGGGGTTCGCCGTTTTCGAGGGTAAACTCGTCGCGGTACCAACATAACGCTTTTGGGTCGGGCACTATGCGGGCCTTCAACTCGCTTTGGCTTGCCGCTTTGCGCGGGTCGCCAATTTTTGCCACAATCTGCATTTTAAACCGCTCCGGAATACTATCGTAAGCAACCAGCGCAGGTGTATTCAGGCATGCCCTGCGAACTACGTTGATTTTATTTCTAAACCTTAGTTGGTCGTAATTGTCTTTTGAAAAAATCCCTTCCTCAATCAGCCATGCGGCCTCTATGCAGAGTGTATTGTTGTAGTATTCCATTAGTCGTTTGTTTGTTCCCGCCCCGGACTCGAACCGGAGAGTGTGCCACTCGGGAAATCACCTGGACGCCTTTATCGGTGTGGCCTGATTTTTAATCGTTAATATCTTCGTGCGATTTGCCGTTTGCGGCATTGCGGGCGGCTATCTCGTGGGCGGCATCAATTATTTTCTTCGCAATCCCTTTTTGCCCCGAAATGCGCCCCGACAGAACTTTGTACACATACCTCCGCCCGTCGGTCAGGTTCTTATACCCTGCTATGCGGGCTATTTTCACATAGTCGCCTTTGTCAAGTAATTTTTTAAGCTCCTCGTTTGTCATTTTATTTAAATTTTTGTCATACTTTAGTGACAACAAATTAATAGAGTAATTCTCTAATTTCAAAATATAAATAGAGAAATAATCTATCTTTTTTCTAAAATATTGGATATGAGCATCAAGGAGAGAATAAAAAAATTCTGTAACGAAATGAGTATTCCTATTACTGTATTTGAAAAAAGCATCAATGCATCAAATGGTTACGTTAATAGCATTAGTAAGGGAATAGGAGAAGAAAAAAGATTTTTGATATTAGAGAAATACCCTAATCTGTCAATAGAATGGCTTCTTACCGGTAAAGGAGAGATGCTAAAATCCATAAAAGAGCCCCAAAACCCCATAGCAGTTGTGGCTGATGAAGGAATCCCGCTGGTCGAAATTGAAGCTGTCGGAGGGTTTGGCAACAACGATTTTGCAATTAACCAAACCGACATTATAGGTCGTTACCTGATACCAGATTTCGACCAGGCATCATTTATGCTCCGGGTTCGTGGCGATAGCATGTCGCCCCGTTATAGCAGTGGCGACCTGGTGGCCTGCCGTGTTTTGCGCGAAAGCCAGTTTATACAATGGAACGAAGTGCATGTAATAGCCACCCGCGAGCAGGGCATATTAATTAAGCGGCTGCGAAAAGGAAGTAATAACAAAACATTTCTGGCAGTTAGCGAAAATCCAGACTATCCGCCATTCGAAATCCCACAAGACGAAATAACCGGCATTGCCCTGGTGTTGGGCGGAGTAAGGCTTGAGTAATTTTATGCTTATGAATGACGAATATTACTGGAAAAACATTGAGAAGCTGGCTCGCATGAAGGATGAACTAAATCGCTCCCGGGCTTCCTGGTTTCGCCACCTAACCCTTGTGGCATCATCGGTTTTTGCAATCCAGGTTGTGTTTCGCGGCAGCAGCAGCAGCCACAGCATTCTTCAAATTCTGGCAAGTAGCTTATTGATACTCTGTATCCTTTGTTCTGTAACCGCGTCGTGGTTCGAAGTATATTCTCTAAATCGTCGCGCGATCTATTTCCATCAGGAATTACAACGGTCACATAAAGCCAACCGAAAAGCCGCTCCAGTTTACGGGCATAAACCTGTAATCTTTTCCGTTGCCGAAGTTGTTGCAATAGTGTCTTTCGTGGCATCGTGTATATTGCTATTGGTCTAAAATTCATGCCGTTTTCCGGTAAAAGTAACTCACACACGCACACTTGTCAAGTAAAAAAATCACAAAACACAACCAGAAACCACTAAATAACAATGCTTTAATACGTGCGCCCTGTGTGTTATGGTGTGGAATACCCCCCCCTTTAAGTGCCAAAAACAGGGGTTTTGGTGTCGTTTTTTGGCTTTATCCTGTGTTTTTCGTGCTGTTTTAAACCATGTTTTGTAAGCCCATTTGTAAGCCCATTTGTAAGCCCATCCAATTTTTTGAGCTATAAACCCCAGGGCACGGGCATAAAAAAAGGCTCAAAATAGAGCCCTTGATATTGCAGTATGTACCCTTTAAAAGGCAGCTAAAAAGCCTTTAAACAGCCCGAAAATTAACGGTTTAAGCCCAATGTGTCAGAATCATTAACCTTATTAAGTGAGAACAAAAAAAAGCCCCGGTATAAATTCACCCTCAATTGAAGTCCAATTAACCTATTGCACAATTCGTTTTTCAAACACTATCTTTGTTCTCTCTGAAAATCAGCGTTATCTAATAAATTAATCTGTACACTTTGTTTTTACCCCCTTAATAGGAATGCAAAATCTGGTTCTTTGACTATAAATTTGTTACGTTCTGATTCATAAAAAGGACTAACTTGCACTGAGAACAAACAGGACATAACGATGGGTAAAGACCTTACAAATTCAGGCATTGAGAGGCAAAATATTCTCAACAACAAATACGCACTGCAACGCATTCAGGAGTACATCGGCCTTACCGGCATGCTTTTCGAGGGTGAGTATCGGTTTACAAAAGAAATGCTGGTCGAGTTCTTTAATGTCGACATTTCTACCATCAATCGGTATTTGGCAACTCACGAAGAAGAACTCAAACACAACGGATATATTTTAAGCAAGGGTAAGCAACTGAAAGACTTTAAGTTACAATTTGGTCATCTCATTAATAAGACGACCAAAACAACGGCTCTGGGATTGTTCAACTTCAGGTCCTTCCTTAATTTGGCAATGCTGCTGAAAGAAAGCGATAACGCCCGTCTTTTGCGCAGCAAAATACTCGATATTGTCATCGATATCATAAATGAACGCACCGGAGGGGGAACCAAATTCATCAATCGGCGCGATGCAAACTATTTACCTGCCGCAATCCAGGAAAGCAATTACCGTAAAGACTTTACTTCGGCACTGAGCCGGTATGTCAATATGGGTAATTATAAATATTCCTTATACACCGATAAAATTTACCAGTGCATTTTCAAGGAGAATGCGAAAGAATACAAGCAAATACTGAAACTTGCAGAAAGCGACAATGCCCGTGAAACCATGTATGCTGAAGTTTTAACCAGCATTGCCTCCTTTGAAACAGGGTTGGCTTATGAAATAGAAAAGCAGAGTAAAGCGCTCAACCGGATGCTCGAACCTAAAGAAGTAGATAAAATATTTGCAGATTTTTCTCAACACCCGCAACAACGACCCTACATTGAAGATGCCCGGATCAAAATGGCTTCCCGCGACTTACATTTCCGTGATGCACTACATAAAAAGCTTGAAGAATATATTCAATCTGTTTGCCCTGCCGATTTTGAACGTTTCCTGGGAGAACAGAGTGTCAATTTTGAAAAGCAACTCGAAGAGGCCAAAGATGTCCTTACTCGTCTTAAACAAAGTGAATAATGGCATACATTTACTTCAAGAGTGTCCGCGAAATTGTTGCCATTCATCAGAAAACGATAACTGCCAGTGGAGGTGGTACTGATGGGATTATTGAACTTGGGGCGTTGGAGTGTGCCATTGAACAGATACAGAATGATGATTATTATCCTGGATTCGAAGACAAATTAACCCATCTGTTTTGGGTAGCCAATAAAAGCCATTGTTTTCAGGATGGCAACAAGCGTATCGCAATAACAGCTTGTAGCATGTTTCTTTTGATGAATGGATATCTGGCAGTGGTTGAGGTCTTCTTGCACAAAATGGAAACAATAAGTTATCATGTTGCTGCCGGAAACATAGATAAAAATTTGCTTCTGGAAGTGATTACATCTATCCTCTACGAGGAAGATTATTGTGAAGAACTTAAATTAAAATTACTTGACTCAATTTCTAAAAACCAAATTGATAATGAAAATTGAAGTAAATTTTTTAGCAACAACACGCCTTTATCTTCATGGTTCTTCTTTATAATTTTCAACTATCTTTGTCACCCTCAAACAAATTCTCGTACAATGACTGATTATAAACGTACTTTAATTACTTCGGCATTGCCGTATGCCAATGGTCCGGTCCACATTGGCCACCTGGCCGGCGTGTATGTTCCGGCCGATATTTATGCCCGTTTCCTGCGATTGAATGGCGAAGAGGTTGCCTTTATAGGCGGTTCTGACGAACATGGCGTGCCGATTACCCTGAAAGCTAAAAACGAAGGCGTCACACCCCAGGATGTGGTCGACAAATACCATGCGATAATTAAAGACTCGTTTGCCCGTTTCGGCATCTCGTTCGATGTGTACTCGCGCACCAGCGCTAAAGTGCACCACGAAACGGCTTCGGAATTTTTCAGGAAGTTGTACGACAACGGGAAGTTTATCGAAAAATCATCGGAGCAGTATTACGACGAAGAAAACAACCAGTTTCTGGCCGACCGTTACATTACCGGCACCTGCCCCAAATGTGGGTTCGAACGCGCTTACGGCGACCAGTGCGAAAGCTGCGGGACATCGCTCAGCCCGACCGAACTGATCAACCCCAAATCGATGATCAGCGGAAATTCGCCCGTACTGAAAGAAACCAAGCACTGGTACCTGCCGCTCGACCAATACGAAGAATGGCTGAAAGAATGGATCCTGGAAGGCCATAAAGAATGGAAATCGAATGTTTACGGGCAGTGCAAATCATGGATCGACAGCGGGTTGCAGCCACGCGCCGTGACCCGCGACCTCGAGTGGGGCGTACCGGTCCCGGTTGACGGAGCCGACGGCAAGGTGCTGTACGTTTGGTTCGACGCACCAATCGGTTACATTTCGGCAACCAAAGAGCTGACCCCCGAATGGGAAAAATGGTGGAAGGACCCGGAAACCAAAATGGTCCATTTCATCGGGAAAGACAACATCGTGTTCCACTGCATCATTTTCCCGGCCATGCTGAAAGCCGAAGGGAGCTATATTCTGCCCGACAATGTCCCGGCCAACGAATTCCTGAACCTCGAAGGCGACAAAATCTCGACCTCGCGTAACTGGGCAGTCTGGCTGCACGAATACCTCGACGAGTTTCCCGGAAAAGAAGACGTGCTGAAATACGTTTTAACCGCCAACGCCCCGGAAACCAAAGACAACGACTTTACCTGGAAAGACTTCCAGGCCCGCAACAACAACGAACTGGTGGCAATCCTCGGAAACTTCGTAAACCGGGCGCTGGTGCTTACCAATAAATATTACGACGGAAAAATACCGGCGCCGGGCGAACTGAACGACAACGACCGAACGACATTGGCCGAAATAGCCAACCTGAAAGCCGAAGTTGAAAAGAGCATCCGCCAATACCGTTTCCGCGAAGCCCTGAAACTGGCTATGGACCTGGCCCGCCTCGGGAACAAATACCTGACCGACGAAGAACCTTGGAAAGTGGTAAAAACCGATCCGGAACGCGTAAAAACCAGCATGTACGTTTGTGCCCAGATCACGGCCAACCTGACTATCATGCTCGAACCGTTCCTCCCATTCAGCATGGAAAAACTGCGCGGCTTTCTGAACCTGGGCAAACTGCCATGGAGCGAACTGGGCCGCACCGATTTGTTACCGGCCGGGCACCAGGTAAACACGCCCGAGTTGCTGTTTGAAAAGATCGAAGACGAAGTGATCGAAAAACAGGTGAACAAGTTGCTCGAAACGAAAAGGGCCAACGAAGCGGCCAATGCGAAAGTGACTCCGGCAAAAGACAATATCAGCTACGATGAGTTTTCGAAAATGGATATCCGCACCGGGACCGTGCTCGAAGCCGAACTGGTTCCCAAAACCAAAAAACTGATGAAGCTGAAAATCGATACCGGAATCGACAAACGCACGGTTGTTTCAGGTATTGCCGAATATTTCAAGCCGGAAGATGTGGTTGGCCGCCAGGTTTGTATTTTAGTTAACCTGGAACCCAAACCTCTGAAAGGAATCGAATCGCAGGGAATGATCCTGATGGCCCAGGATGCCGATGGCTCGCTGAAGTTTGTGACCCCGACAACCCCGGTTAAAAACGGATCGGAAGTAAAGTAAAAAGCCCCTCCCGACTCCCCAAAGGGAAGGCTTTTGGCACATTTGCTCCGCAAGATGAAATAGCCATGTGTGCTAAAGCCCGAACAAACCGGAAATGAATTGGCCAAAGGGAAATCCGCGAAGCGAATAAATGGTTATTCCATGAGGTTGATGGGTTATTCAAAAAGATGAGCTCGATACCCAATTGCAGAATGATCAACAAGAATTTATACGAATGAGAAAATTAGAACTCTTCTCAGCCCTTCTTCCGGAAGGGGTTGGGGAGGCTTCTATCCTCCGTAAGCAGCCGTACTGCCATTGCGGATCGGTTGTTTACACGATTATATTGGGACCGCTTTCTACGGAAAGGCGGTCTTTTTTTTACACTTCCCTAACAAACGTCTGATCACGAAATCTAAAGTTCAACATCTATTAACATTAATTTGATCTTCTTTAGACTTTCGGAGCCTATCTTTGTAATACATTTTTTTTCATAAGTTTAGGTTTAGTTAGGTTAGTTAGTTTAAGAGAGGAAAGGTAGGTGTTGACCTACCTTTTTTGCTTTTATAAACTCCCGTCATTCCCGATCAATTGATCCATTTTCTTCTTGCCGTTGGCTGTTTACTTTTTACATTTGTCTTTTACAATTACAGCGTATGATTTCAATCCCGTTGCATCTGATCGAACTTGAACAGGAAAGTTACCACATTTTGGTTGGCGGCCGTTTTCGCGACGGACAGGAATGCTTCTGGATTATCGATACCGGGGCATCGAAATCGGTAATGGATATAAACTTGAAAGAACATTACGCCAGTCTGGATCCTGAAAACGAAGAGGAACTTTTGAGCGCAGGGATTAATCAGGGAATGGTCGATACAGCTGTGGGCGTATTGAAATATTTAGCACTGGGAGCACAGTTGGTACTGCGGGACCAAAAAGTAGCGCTGATCGACTTAGCTCATGTTAACCAAATTTACAGCCGGTATTCCGATTACAAAATTGCCGGGCTGATTGGCGGCGATGTTTTGAAACAATTAGGGACAATTATCAACTATGCCGACCTCGAAATACACTTCTCCAGGCTGTCGGAATGTCCGAATGAGTAACAATTAAGTTTTTAACAGCCCAACCATCAGTGAGGATAAACTCTCATTATGATTCAATGGCGTTTTAGATAAAGTTCTTTCAGCTTAAACACTGTCGGGATTTAATTAACCGACATTACATTATGGCCCATAACTAGAACATAAGAGCCATCGTTCGCCCATAAAAAAAGGGCAAGTAGAGAAACTTACCCTTCAAATATCTTTAACCTTGTTGTCTAACCATTATTCAACAAACTTATAACCAATCCCCTTCAGTGTTTTGATGTGATCGTTCCCAATTTTTTCGCGCAGTTTCCGGATGTGGACATCGATGGTCCGGTCGCCCACAACCACATTGTCGCCCCAAACAGAATAATAAATCTCTTCGCGGGTAAAGACCTTCCCCGGCTTGGATACCAGCAACGAAAGTAACTCGAATTCTTTACGCGGAAGGATCATTTCCTGATCGTCCCGTTTAATCAGATACCGTTCTTTATCGATAACCAGATTCCCGATAGTCAGGGTATTGGTATTTTCGGCCACGACCGGAGCAGGTGCCCCAACCGACGAAGAACGTTTCAACAGTGCTTTAACGCGGCTAACCAAAACTTTCGGGCGAATAGGCTTGGTGATATAATCGTCGGCGCCTGCCTCGAACCCTGCAATTTGCGAGTAGTCCTCGCCGCGGGCGGTCAGGAAGGCAATGACGGTATTTTGCAGGCTTGGTATTTTGCGCAGTTCCTCGCAAGCTGCGATTCCGTCCATCTCGGGCATCATTACATCCAGGATAATCAGGTCCGGGATTTTCTTTTCGGCAATTTTAATGGCTTCAGCTCCATTCTGCGCAGTATATACTTTGTATCCTTCTTTCTCCAAATTGTAACTGATGAATTCAAGAATATCAACTTCATCGTCAACCAAAAGAATTGTGTAGGTACTTTCGCTCATAGTATCAATAAATTATAATTTAAAAGAGGACTCTCAGTCCGGCATTTATCCAATACATCCTGAAAACCCTGACAAATTAGCAATTTCATTTTTAATTATTTATATCTGCCGCCAAATATTTATCACAGCCAGCCTTATGCGTAAAGAACCGAACCCCTACTTTGCCTTCTCCAACGTAAATGTAAACGTGGTACCCTTATCAATTGCACTCTTCACGTTGATGGTTTGCTCGTGAGCTTCGATAATGTGTTTCACAATCGAGAGCCCCAGGCCTGTTCCCCCCTGCTCGCGCGAACGTGATTTATCGACCCGGAAAAAGCGTTCGAAAATGCGAGGGAGGTCTGCTTTGTCCATCCCGATACCATTGTCGGACACCTCGACCAAAATGGTATCGTGCAAATCGTAAAACCCGATTTTGACATAACCCCGTTTTTTGCCGTATTTAATCGCATTGCCAACCAGATTGTTCAGCACTTCCATGATGCGCTTCTTGTCGGCGCGGACCATGATGGGTTTATCGGTTTTTGTGCTGAATTCGAGGCTGATCTTGCGCTCGTTAGCCAGCATATGATCGAGCTCGAACACATCTTCGGAGAGCTTTACGATATCGAAGTTCTCATAATTCAATTTCAGTTCGCCTGATTCCAGTTTGGTAATCGACTCAAGGTCTTCGACAATCGAAATCATGCGGTCGATACTTTTTTCCGTCCGCTGCAGGTACAGTTTGTTGATTTTCGGATCGTCAATTCCCCCTTCGAGCAGGGTCAGGATATACCCCTGAATATTAAAAATCGGGGTCTTCAGTTCGTGCGACACATTACCGACAAACTCTTTTCGGTAGCGTTCAAGGTCCTTCAAGCGGGTAATTTCTTCGGTTTGGTTTTTGGCCCAGGCTTCTACTTCCTTTTGCACATCGGCAATAATGTTCGAGCCCATCCGCTCGGGTTGTTGTTTTTTTCCTTTTACCGGGATATCCCTGATTGTTTTATAGATGGGTTTAATCTTGTCGTAGATGAACTTATTCAGCACAAAAAGAATGACCGCATAGGAAACCGCAAAAAGGAAGACAAACAAAGCGATCAACCCATAGGTTGTTATGCCCTCGAACCGCCCAATCAGGAAAAAAAGAAAGTTGAATGCCAGGATTAAAAGGGCAATATAAGCTGAAAGAGTTTTTGCCGAATATGTTCTCATAAAAGCAGATGATTATTTAAATACAAGTTTAGTACAAAATTAGCTGGTTTTTACGATTTCAACGAAAACGCCTGTCGGTTAAGAGGTAATAATTTCCTTTATAGCGAAAAGATAAAAAACATGCTTTGCCGGCTAAACTTGATGGCTTATATTTACCGCACTAAAAAATCCAATCTGTATAATGGAAAATTTTTACCTTATAATAATTGTCATCCTCTTTGCGCTGGCCATTTCCGACCTGGTTGTCGGTGTTGCAAACGATGCGGTCAACTTTCTGAATTCGGCTGTTGGCTCAAAAGCAGCGCCCAAATGGGTCATCTTTCTGGTAGCCAGCTTAGGGGTCTTGGTCGGAGCCGTTTTTTCAAGCGGGATGATGGAAATTGCCCGGAAAGGGATCTTTAACCCGGACATGTTCGTTTTCTCTGAAATCATGGTTATCTTCCTGGCAGTCATGATTACAGATGTTATCCTGCTCGACATGTTCAATGTATTTGGCTTACCAACTTCGACTACCGTCTCTATTGTTTTCGAATTGCTTGGGGCCTCGGTAGCCGTTGCCCTGGTTAAAATTACCCGGATGGGGCAAAGTATCGGGCACCTTTCCGAATATATGAACTCCGAGAAAGCGCTTGCCATTATTTCCGGGATTCTGGTTTCGGTTGTTATTGCGTTCTCGGTTGGTACAATTATTCAGTACATTTCAAGGCTCATTTTTTCATTCCGGGTTAATAAGCCCCTGAAATATTTTGGTTCGGTTTTCGGCGGCGCATCCATTGCTGCGATGACCTATTTCATGATTATCAAAGGTGCCAAAGGAGCGGCGTTCATGACTGAAGACAACATCCGGTTTATGGATGAGAACATCACCCAAATAATTTTCTACAGTTTCCTGGGATGGACTGCCCTGTTGCAGATACTTTACTGGATTTTTAAAATTGATATCCCCAAATTTATTGTGTTGGTCGGGACGTTCGGACTGGCCATGGCTTTTGCCGGAAACGACCTGGTAAACTTTATCGGGGTCCCGCTTGCCGGGTTCCAGTCGTTTATGGCTTGGGCCGGAGCCGGGCATCCTTCTCCGGATGGCTTCACCATGGAGATGCTGAAAGGGAAAATGCAGACTCCGGAATACATGCTGATTATCTCCGGGATTGTAATGATCATAACCCTGATCACTTCGCGCAAAGCTCACAACGTCATTGCGACTTCAGTCGACCTGTCGCGTCAGACTGAAGGCGACGAGCGCTTTGGGTCATCCATGCTCTCGCGCGTAATTGTCAGGAGCACGATCAATGTGAACAAACGGGTGCGCAGTGTTCTTCCCGATCGTTTTTTAAACGCCATCGACTCGCGCTTTCAACCGCACGACGACGGGTCCCTGGCCTTTGTGAAACCTGAAGACCGCCCGGCATTCGACAAAATACGCGCCTCGATTAATTTGATTGTTTCGGGTATCCTGATTTCGCTGGGAACATCCCTGAAACTGCCACTTTCGACCACTTACGTAACGTTCATGGTAGCCATGGGAACCTCGCTGGCCGACCGCGCTTGGGGCCGGGAAAGCGCCGTGTACCGTATTTCCGGCGTATTTGCTGTCGTGGGGGGCTGGTTTATGACTGCCCTGGTCGCATTTATCATCTCGGCATTTATCGCATTCATGATCTCCATCGGCGGAAATGTGATGATTTTTGTATTCATTGCCATAGCTGTTTTCCTGATTATCCGGACCCACATTTTGTTTAAGCGCCGTACCATCAAAATCGAGGAAGACGACGAAGACCTGGTTCCGGAGGTTGACCCGGGCCGTAAACTTCTCGAAAAATCGGCCAAGCAGGTTGTGAATGCCATTAATGCCTCAAATACCATATTTGCCTCGGCAATCGAAAGCTTTTTAAAAGAAGACCGTCCGGGGGTCCGCGAGGCACTCGAAGCAGCAGAAGAATTCAACCGGAAATCGAAAAAATATAAAACCCGGCTGTACGCGGTTATCCAGAAATTACAACAAGATTCGGCTGAAACCGGGCATTGTTACGTCCAGGTAGTCGATTATCAGCGTGAGATATCGCACTCGCTCAATTACTTAGTGATGCCCATCCGCGAACACTTAGAGAATAACCATAAACCGTTTATCGATTCGCAAATCAAGGAGATGCGCGAACTGATCAAATTGATCGACGATTTTTTCAAGCATGCATCGACAATGGTTCTGGAAAAACGTATCGAAAATATTGAGGAATTATTTCAGAAACGGGATAAAATTGTGGAACGGTTGGTAAGCATGGAAAAACAGCAAATTAAACGCATTAAAAACAAGGATGTGAATACCAAAAATGCGGTGATCTTTTTCAATATTTTAACGGAAACCAAAAACCTGCTGAACCATACTATTAACCTGATGAAATCGCAACGCGACTTCGCGGTCCAGACCCGTAAACTTCAATAAAAAAACGGAAACATAATACAACACTCCGTTAAGAGTTGTGTTAAATAATTGATAATCAACAAAATAACTTGATTTTTGTTTGGTAAAACCCCTGAGAATCAGTATCTTAAGAGAATTTACCAGATTCATTTCAAGTATGACTCTCAAGGGCTAT
>JAJUGZ010000131.1 GCA_029265715.1 Bacteroidota bacterium | reverse complement strand
TTGTACCACAATATGTTACTCATCGAACGATTTATTGGCGTGTTCGCTGTAAACCCAAACAAACTAAAAAATCAAGATATTGTCAAAGAACTTATATATTTCGGCACTATTGCCGCTTAAAATTTAACGGAGTATTGTAACTTTACACACGATCTTTTCTCCGTTCCGCTTGACAAGGGTGTCTTGAGGCGCCGTTGTTGTCTGTAAATTTGTTGGTTGGATGTTAGAACCAGCCTCATTCTGAGCCGACAAGACTAACGTAAACGAAAAAAACAGGATAGAAAAAAGAATTGTCTTCATGGGGTTGTTTTTATTTAAAGTTTTTGGCTAAATATAGTGCAGATTTTTATAAATATAATTATTGAGAATTTAATTTGGACTAGATTGGCATGAATTTAGCGTAACGACAAAGCAGTGACGAAATTCTAACATCGTAAAAGCAAAGAACCAGGATTAGTCATAAAGTACATAAAAACAGATGTAATGATTGTTTCTGGCTATTTTTCGGCAACTGCCAGACTGGATACCTGATTGGAAAACAATGGCCGATACGAAAATTGCACAAACTAACTTTGAAAAAATAGACACATGAAGACAAACATTTTATTAGCGCTTGCTCTCTTTTTCCCGTTTTTGGGTATGAGTCAATTAATCGATCAATCGCAGAGTAAACCCAACATTGAAGTGGTTGGGACCAGCGAAATGGAAATTGTCCCGGACGAAATTTATATCGCCTTTACGTTGAAAGAACGTTTTGAGGGTAAGAATAAGATTGGCATCGAGGATCAGGAAAAGACCCTGAAAAAAGAGTTGCTGAAGATGGGTATCAATCTCGATAACCTGCAACTGGCCGATGCGTCGGCTGATTACATCAAGGTGAAATGGAGCAAAAAGGATGTGATTGCGTCGAAAGATTATGTCCTGAAAGTGACTGACACCAAAACATTGGCTGGCGTTTTTGATGTGCTTGACCATATTGATGCTTACGGCGCAAAAATCTGGAAAACCGACCACTCCAAAATTGAAGATTACCGTAAAGCGGTAAAGATTATGGCTATCAAAGCGGCCAAAGAGAAAGCTGGTTATTTGCTCGAGGCTATCGGCAAGAAAGTTGGCGATCCGCTTTACATTCAGGAACGCGAATCGTACGACGATTTTGTTCCCAACCGGTTGATGATGGCCAAGGGTGCTATGGTGGCAGAATCAGAGGCAGCCGATGAGCCACTTCCGGAATTGTCGTTTCAGAAAATCAAACTGAAATATTCGGTATTTGCCCGATTTTCAATTCAGTAGGAAGAAGCTTAAAAAAATGCCCAGCCTGAAAAATCAGGGCGGGCATTTTTTCTAATCGTTTTTCCACCATTTGAGCTTCGGAAAATCGGAGCCGGCAAAAAATGATTCGCCAATTTGGGGCGTAACCAATTTATAGTTGTGTTTTTCAGAAGCTTTGATGATCCGTTCTATCGGTTCGGTCCAATGATGAAGGCTCAGGCTGAACTTTCCCCAGTGAACCGGGAGTAAAATTTTACCATCGAGGTCGGTGCAGGCCTGGGCTGTCTCTTCGGGCATTGAATGGATGAACGGCCAGTTTTCGTTGAATTGTCCGCACTCGAGCATGCAAAGATCAAACGGACCGAACCGTTCGCCGATGGTTTTAAATAGCGGATGGTAGCCGGAGTCGCCCCCAAAAAAGATTGTTTTGCCATTCCATTCCAGAACAAATGAGGCCCACAGTGTGTGAAACCGGTCGGTCAGTCCGCGGGCCGAAAAATGACGGGCGGGGGTGGCCGTTAGCTTTAGTTCTGTGTTGATTATCAAGTCTTCCCACCAATCGAGCTCTTTAATTTTTCCCGGAGGTACACCCCAGCGTTCCAGGTGCGCGCCGACACCCAGCGGCATTACAAAGTGCGGTACCTTGTTTTTGAGCCGGAGAATCGTCTGGTAATCCAAATGGTCGTAATGGTCGTGCGAGATCAGGACCAGGTCAACCGGAGGTAAATCGGTTACCGAGAATGTATGTGAGAATTTAAAATGCTTGGTCCCGATAAATGCAAACGGCGATGTGCGGTGCGAGAAAACCGGATCGGTCAGTACTACAAACCCGTTCATTTCGAGCAGGAGCGTAGAGTGTCCCAACCAGGTTACTTTCAAATCGTTTTTTCTGATCAGTTCTTTCTCCGGAGATATTTGCCGCACAGGGATTGTATGGCTGGGGACCCTTCCGGTATTTCGCCGGAAAAGTTCGCGCAGCAATTTCCACTTGTCGATATTTTCATCCTGTACTGTGGTTGGGACCGGATTTTGGAAGATTCCGTTTATCTGGTTGGGCGACTTTGCGATCCGTTCTTTTCGTTCACCTTTGCTATACGCACCAAAGTCGGGTAGTATTTTCAGTGTTAGCACAAATGTTTTTTATCAGTTAAAGATACAGTCAATCAGGCTTCTCTGTAAAAGCCCCTTCCGTTTTTTCGTATTCTGGCCAAATCTTAGTTTAAAAACTTCAGGCAAACCGGGGCCAGAAGCTGAACCTGTTTCCCGGTGTAAGTTATTTTCCCGGATGTTTTGTCTATTTTGAAGATGGTGATGTTGTTGCTTTTTTGGTTAGCTACCAGCAGATAACCGCCGTCGGGCGTGAGAGTGAAATTACGGGGCCAGTTTCCTTCGACTGGGGCGTATTGTATTGGGTTGAGTATTCCGGTTCTGGGGTCGCGGCTGAAGACCACAATGCTGTTGTGCCCGCGGTTCGATCCATACACAAAACGGTTGTCGGGCGAAAGATGCACATCGGCGCAAAAACTTTCTCCGGAGAAATCTTCCGGTAACGTTGAAACGACTTGTATAATCTTAAAGCCCTGTTTGTCTTTTTCGAGAACAACCATGGTCTCGTCCAGCTCGTTGATGACATAGATAAAACGACCATCGTTCGAAAAATCGAAATGACGCGGACCGGCGCCAGGCGCCATTTTCACGAAAGGCATTTGGCCGGGCTCAATGTGAATACCTTCGTCTGAAAACCGGTATATTTTCAATTCGTCAATGCCTAAATCGGCCGAAAACAGATATTTCCCGGAAGCGTCAAACAGGGAGGAATGGGCGTGAGGCGCATCTTGCCGGTCTTTTACCGGGCCATTTCCTTCGTGCTGGATCAGTTGTGTTGCTTCGCCGAGTTTTCCATCAGAGCGGACGGGAAAAATGGTGATACTGCCACCCGTGTAGTTTGAAGCCGCCAGGGCTTTCCCGTTGGGAGAAAGCGTGACATGACAAGTTCCCGGACTTTGTGTCGAAACCTGGTTTAGTAATTCGAGCTGGCCATCTTTTACAATGCGGAAAGCCGAAACGGCACCACTGCCTTTTTCGTCAAAATTATTGATTTCGTTTCCGGCATAGAGAAATTTATTGTCTTTCGAAATGCACAGGAACATGGGGTTGTCGCTTACCACCGGCTTGCTTAAAACCTGAAGGTCTCCGGTCGAGGAATCAAACGTATAAGAGAAAATACCTTCGGTGGCTCCACCGTTGTTGGTCCCTACAAATAGCGTATATTTTTTTGCTGATCCGGTCAATGCCAGGAGGCCGAGCAGGATAATTGATAAAGACTTTTTCATAAGTAAATATTGTTGTTAAAATATTGAAATTTAGGTATGTACTTATGGAACTCCATGCCGTGAAAATTAGCTTCTCTAATAATATTTACATGGCCTTTGGTGCCACCACCATAAATTTTGTTACCGTGGCATGTTCGTTTCATTCGTATAAATTTTCAATGTTGTTTCGAACAATTTTCGTAACAGAGTTCGCTTTTCAATCTGAATTCCAACGGATGGAATAGCCATGATCCGGTTATTATTTCATTATCTGTTGGTGTTTGCAAATTCATCTGTTTGTAATTTGATTTTTAATTGCCAGATGAAACTCGCCATTATATAATCATGCTTTTGTGTGTGAAACGATCTCTCATGGCTCGTTTCATGGGTTACCTGTTGGATTTATTGAATGCATTCAAAATCAGATGTACGTATGTAACTAATTCGTTTCAGATTTGTTTAATCATGAAAAGCCCAAATTTAGTAAAACTGATTGATGAAGCGTTTGATTTTTATTTTCATCAGTCGCTGAAATAACAACAAAAGATCAAAAATCATGGAAGAACCTAAAATTGCAGCAAAGAAGCCTGTGGCTTTAACACTCGAACCGGGAACCTATTATTGGTGCGCCTGCGGGCGAAGCGCCAATCAGCCGTTTTGCGACGGATCGCACAAAAGCACCGAATTTCGTCCGCTTGCTTTTCGTGTGGAGGAAACGAAGGATGTTTGGCTTTGTCAGTGTAAACACAGCAAGAATAAACCCTATTGCGACGGGACACACAAACTGTTGTAAAAAAAAATGTGCAGGATTTCGGGTTTGCCGTTATCCAAAGATTTCCTGATGAAAGGTCTGTAGTTCGTATTCCAGGTTGGGGGTAAAAACTCCCGATCCGAAGTGTTGTTGTAATTGTTTTTGAGTCCAGAATTTTCCTTCCTGAACTTCGTCGCTGTGGAGGCGGATCCTTTTATAATCATGCGACACAAATACATAGACTAATTCCGATTCAAGGGCGGAATCCCAGCGATAAGTTTTTACCAGTCGGGCCGAAAAATTTTGCAGTCCGATTTCTTCCCAGGCTTCGCGCCGAAGGGCTGTTTCCAGTTTTTCGCCAAACGAAATATGTCCGCCAACGGCTGTGTCCCATTTCCCGGGCTGTACCAGTTTGTTCAGCGGGCGTTTTTGCAGATAAAGTGCCTTTTGATTATTCAAAACATGCAAGTGAACGACCGGGTGTAGCAGCTTTTCGCCACGATGGCAGGCCGAGCGTGGTGCCTGGCCAATTATCCGGCCTTGTTCATCAACCAGGGGCAATCGTTCTTCTGGCTCGGTTTTCTGCGTTTGGGGAGCCATCCGCTGTCGGATGAATTCTACTCCGAAAATTACCAGGAAAAGGATGTAGAAAAGTCCGCCGCTGATAAAAGCCCAGGCTGCTTCCGACATGAAAAAGGCTGAGTAAAACACCAGTGCCGTGTGTGCCAGAAAAACCCAGAACATAAGGCGCATGCTGCGGGTAAACTGTTTCATCTGAGCCTCGCTGAGGCTGACATCTTTCATGTAGCGTTGCGTCATCATGCCCACGATATTGAGCCGGGAGAACGATGATACAGCCAGTGCCGCGCATAAAATCAGCTCGACCAGACCGGGTTTTAATTTGAAAAAAATATCGTTGTCGAGCCAGATACTGATCCCTCCCAAAACCATCAGGAGTGCCGTGTCGAACAAGACAAACCGGTCGAACCGGTGTTCTTTAAACCAAGTGAACCCCAGCTCGCCGAGGCCAATAACCAGGGCGGCAATCAATCCGGCCCGGGTTCCCCAGATTTCATCGATGGCAATGAATACAAACAAGGGGATAAATCCCGGTAGTAATTTTCGTAATAAATCTGTTCTGCTCATAGTAAAAAAAATCCTGCGCAATGACTATTCTCTGGCAGGATTCGGTATCGTTAATCAATTCGGTTCGTTTTTCCCGGCTTCAGGGTTTTATTACCTTGACCACTTCAACATCAATCAGCAGGGTCGAAAAGCGCGGTATCCCGATTGAAGAGTAATCCATCGCTTTAAAGGCCAGTTCCGATGGAACAATCAGTGTTGCGCGCCCGCCTTCAAACATTTTTTTGATCCCGATGTGCAACCCGGAAATGGATTGAAGGTAGGTATCGCCCAAGTCAGACCGGGTTACATCCACATAAAAATCTTGTGGCTCGTAATTAATCCCGGATGAACTACGGCTTGTCATCACGATGGTACTGTCCAGTTTTTTCACATCATAAAAAAGTTTGACTTTATATCCGCTTTTAATGGTGTCGGTTCCGGTTCCTTTTTTAGTTTCAAGATAATACAAACCGTTTTCGTCCGGAGTTACTGTAATATGGGCGTCGGCAATGTATTTGTCGAGCAACTCAATTTCGCGATCACGTAATTCGTCTAAGGTTGATTTCTTGCACGAAGAGATGATTCCTGACAGCAATATCAGGATCACAAGATAATTTGTGAGTCGTTTCATCAATAATTTTTTTTGTTCCTTACGGAACGTCCGTTATCCAATTCTTTTCGTTAACCTGGCTCACCCGCAGGCTTAAAACGGGCAAATCCTTGCAAAGGTACTAATTTTGATTTGTAGTGGACTTGATTTCTACAATTTCGACTACGAAAATTAGTGGTGTGTAAGGCGCAAAAAATCCGCCTCCGTCGATGCCATAAGCGTAGGCCGATGGAACGATGAAAACCACTTTGGCCCCTTTGTTTGATTTCTCCATCACCTCTTCCCAGCCAACGATCATGCGCTGGACTTTGTGTATAAAGGTAAAGTTCCCGGAGGTCTGGTTGGCCGATGAATCAAAGATGGTCCCGTCGGTTAGCATCCCGGTATATTTGACGGTGACCGTATCGTTGGTTTTTATGGTGGCCCCGGAACCGGCCCGGTCAAAAAAATAATAAATTCCGCTGGCTGTTGTATCAATGTCGTAGTTTTTGGCCATCATTGCCTGGACCCATTCGTCGATGCTCGTTTTTTCGGTTTCAGCGGTTCGGTTTGCATAAGGGTCATCCGTTTTGGTGCACGATGAAATGAGCAGCAGGGAAAAAGCTGCCAACGTCAGGTTAATAAGTTGTCTCATCCAAAATAGTTTTATTGATTAAGTAACGTCTGATATTCGGGTAAAAGTTTTTCAAATTTATCCAGTGCTTCTTGTAACGATGTAAAAAGTTCCCCTCCGGCTGCGTTGCGGTGGCCTCCGCCGTTAAAATATTTCGATGAGAATTCGTTTACAGCGAAATTTCCTTTCGAACGGAACGAAGCTTTTACGTATTTTTCTTTTTCGGTGAACAGGGCGCTGAAAATAACCCCTTTAATCGATAAAGGGATATTGACAAACCCCTCGCTGTCGCCCGGTGCAAAGTTGAACTTTTTCTGGTCTTCTAAGCTCAGGTACATGCACGATGTGCGAAACTCCGGATAAACGGTCATACGGTTTGTCAGGCAATGGCCTAAGAGACGCATCCGGTCGACAGAGAAGTTATCGTAGATATTCGAGTGGATTTCTTCCTGATTGATGCCGAAGGCCAGCAATTCCGAAACGGTTTCGAACGTTCGTGGATCGGAAACGTTATAATCGAACGAACCGGTGTCGGTCATAATGCCTGTGAATAAAGATGTTGCGGCGTCCCGGTCGATGTATTGGTCAAACCCGATTTTTTTCAGCAGGTAGAATGTCAGCTCGGCCGTCGAACTGCTGGTTGTATCCGAGAGCACCAAATCGGCAAAATCGCCAGGGAACGGATGGTGGTCGATCATAATTTTCTTTCCGGGGAACTTGCTGACTAAGTCTTTCATATTGCCGGTTCGGCTTATTTCGTTAAAGTCCATGCAGATGATCAGGCCGGCTTCTTCAATGCATTTTTGTGCTACATCGGCCTGCCAGCTGTGCAAGATGACTTCCCGATGACCGTCCATCCAATGGTAAAACTCCGGATATTTTGTCGGGCTGATCACCCGGGCGGTGAACCCGGCATTTATTAACACCCGCCAAAGTCCTAATACAGAGCCCATCGCATCACCATCGGGGTGGAGGTGGGGAATTAGAATAATGGGCTTGTCGGTCTGTTTTAAGATAGTCGAAAATTCGTTAATTTTTTCAATATCAATTCGTTCCAATGTTTTTGTTTTTTTTATGGAGTACAAAGATAAAAATTATGGGCGAGGAGGATTGAACGGTCCGTTTATTTTTTACTAAATTACTTCCTTAAACTAATACGACTAAAAACTATAATTATGGCAGGAAATCAAACACTTGCAATCATCAAACCTATCGCAGTCCAAAAGAATTTAGCCGGGCCGATTTTGAAAATGATTAATGAAGCTGGGTTTCGGATCAGCGCTATCAAGGTTGTACACCTTAAGAAGTTTCAAGCGGCTGAATTTTATGCAGTTCACGAGGGCAAACCTTTTTTTGAAGATCTGATTGAATTTATGAGTTCTTCCCCGATTATACCCATCATTCTGGAAAAGGAAAATGCTGTTGCTGACCTGCGTGAGCTGATTGGCGCCACCGATCCGTTGGAAGCTGCCGATGGAACCATCCGGAAGCTGTATGCCGAGTCGAAAACGCATAACGCCATTCATGGGTCTGATAGCGATGAAAATGCCATCCACGAGTGCGATTTCTTTTTCTCACGGATCGAACGGTTCTAAGCTAAAATTGATATACATAAAAAAGCCGGGCAAGTTTTTTTGATTTGTCCGGCTTTTTTATATTGAATTCAGTTTGGTTAATGATGTGCAATAGGATCTGGCTTATTATCCGGATCACCTGAAACATATCCACTAGTTGTCAGATTGCCTAACAGCAACAATCCGGCGACGTGCGGAGTTGCCATCGATGTTCCTGAAAGGGTTGCATAACCTCCGCTTTTATAGGTTGAATAAATAGAAACGCCTGGTGCACAATAATCAATTGGCGGATTACCATAATTTGAAAAATAGGCCCATTTGTCAGAGCTGTCCATGGCCGATACCGTGTAGATGTTCGATCCGTTAACCCGGGCCGGAGAATGGTTGTTGGCATCGTCTGATTCGTTTCCGGCAGCCAGTGCAAATTTTACAACCGACGATGCGCTCAATACAGCTTCGTCTAATGCGGTTGAAACGCCGCCGCCCAAGCTCATGTTGGCCACGTCGCCCGATTTGCCATTGGCTGCGACATAATTGATTCCGGAGATTACACCAGAGGTGGTTCCGCTGCCTTTTTTGTCAAGTACTTTTACCGGGATGACTTTTGCCCCCGGGGCAACGCCAACAACCCCGATTGTGTTGTTTATTGCCGCGATGGTCCCGGCAACATGCGTGCCGTGCCCATTGTCGTCGTTGGGCGAGGTAACGCGGGGCACAAAGCTGACCCCCGAGCCAACGTTTAAATCGGGATGCGTTAAATCAACTCCCGTATCAATAATCCAGGCAACACCCGAGCCTGTGTAGCTGGAAATGCCACCAACCCTGGTGATGCCCCATGGAGTTTGCTGGGCTGGCTGGGTGGAGGTACCTTCGGTTGGTTTCCCGGTGATTTTTTCGGGCGAAAGTGTAATGATCTGGTCGGCTTCAATGTAACTGACTGCATTGTCGAGTTCCATTTTTTTTGCCTGGCCGGGAGCCATTTTTACGGCAAAACCTTGCAGGGCTGTTTCATAAACATAATCGGGTTCTGCTGTAATATCGTATTTCTTCAGTAATCCGTAGGCTTTGGCTTTTACTCCGGTCTCGCGTGTTTTCAGGTCTGATTTGGCCAATTCGGAATCTTTTTTCAGTACGACAATATAACTGCTGTTGACAGAGGCGCTTTTTATTGTTGCCATGTCTTCGTCCGACGGCAAAATACTCTCTTTTTGCGTGCATCCGGCCATGAGCAAAACCGATAGCAAAATGACGGTTAGTACATGTAATCTTTTCACAATACTCCGTTAAATTTTAAGCGGCAATAGTGCCGAAATATATAAGTTCTTTGACAATATCTTGATTTTTTAGTTTGTTTGGGTTTACAGCGAACACGCCAATAAATCGTTCGATGAGTAACATATTGTGGTACAATG
>JAJUGZ010000004.1 GCA_029265715.1 Bacteroidota bacterium | reverse complement strand
TCGCTTCGCGGATTTCACTGCGTGGATCTTTGCTGCGCCCTGATTTGCAAGCTCAATTCCATGTCGGTGCTAATTTGATTGAAAAGAAAAAACTGTTACGAAAATTGTACGAACCAACATTGAAAATTTATACGGATGAAAATGTTAGAACAAGCACTTGTTATATAGTATAATGTTAAAAAATGTGAAAATCATTTTTTACATTTGTCATACTAAGTGTGTTTGATTCTCGTTTTAAGCAAAAAAACAGTTGGTGAAGAAATTAACGATCATATCATTGCTCTGCCTTGCATTGATTTATTTGATTTCGTGTGAAGATGAGAAATATGTATCTTCCGCTGATGTCAAGTTAATGTTTTCGGCTGATACAGTGATGTTTGACACCATTTTCACGACTGTTGGCTCAACCACCCAGAACTTTAAAATTTACAATCAGTACGATCAAAAAATTCTTATATCCTCGGTAAAGCTGGCCGGTGGGGTAAGTTCAAATTTTCGTCTGAATGTGAATGGCATTGCATCAAACGAGGTCCATCAGGTCGAAATAGCTCCCCACGACAGTATTTACATTTTTGTTGAGGTTACCGTAGATCCTACCGGCGAAAATCTCCCCATGGTTGTGAAAGATTCGATCGAATTTATGGTGAACTCGAATCTGCAATACGTTAACCTGTTTGCCTGGGGACAGGATTTCAATCTGGTTCGGTCAGCTGTCATCAAAAACACAACAACCTGGAGTAACGAAAAGCCTTATCTGATTTATGATTATGCCTATGTTGACAGTACGGCTGTTTTAAAAATTAAGCCCGGAACAAAGATTTATTGCCACAAAGACGCCGGGTTGTATGTAAAAGGCAAGATTCTGGCCGAAGGAACCCTGGAACAACCGATTGTTTTTCAGGGCGACCGTTTGGAAAGCGCTTACCAGGATGTCCCCAATCAATGGAGCCAGATTTTGCTTTATTCCGGCAGTTACGGCAATGTTTTTGAGAATGTAGAAATAAAAAATGCCAACATTGGGTTACAAGTGGGAACCGTAGAACACAATGGTTATGCATCCGTTTCTTTGAAAAATGTAAAAATCCTCAGCATGGCCTATGCAGGAATATTTTCGTTAAAGTCGGAAATTCTGGCCAGCAATTGTCTGATTGCCAATTGTGGCTATTATGCAGCAGCACTGCTGGTTGGCGGAAATTACGAATTTTACCATACAACGATTGCCAATTATTGGGGAAAATACAAAACGCGGGAACGGTCAACTTCTTCGCTGGTTATATCCAATCTGCTGAAAGTATCGGATGATAAAGTTTATATTGGCAATATAAATAAAGCCTTTTTTGCCAATTGCATTATCGATGGCAATGTAATCCATGGAAACGAGCTGCAGCTGGCAAAAACAGAAGAAGCCGAGTTTAATTACCGTTTCGATCATTGTTTGCTGCAGGTAGCCGACACATTTAAAACCTCCGATCAGACCCGTTTCCAGTCTATCGTCCGGGGGAAAAAACCCCGGTACGTGGATGTTGATAAACTGAAATTTGAACTTGATACATTAAGTCCGGTAAAAGATATCGGGAAAGCAGATATTGCACGGCTGTTCCCAACAGATATCAAAGGTGTCAATCGCTTGTCAGATCAGGGGCCTGATCTGGGTGCATACGAACGGGTAGAGAAAAAATAGATTGTTCTAATCGACTCCGGGATGTCGCGGCATTGTTTCATCATTACCTTATTTGTGGCCTTTTCTTTTTATGCAGGTTTTGCACAAGATGCACGCATCGTGTTTTATAATGTTGAAAATCTGTTTGATTGTGAGGATGATCCGAAAGTAAACGATAACGAATTTTTGCCCCGGTCAATGCGGCGTTGGACGATCACCAAATACCATGAGAAACTTAACCGGACAGCCAAGGTTATTTTGAATGCCGGTGATGGCGTGGCTCCCGTAATTGTTGGATTGTGCGAGGTTGAAAATCAAAACGTACTGGAAGATTTGGTGAAGAATCCGGCGCTTGCAAAATTCAACTACGGAATTATTCATCTGGAATCGCCCGATCCGCGCGGAATCGATGTAGCTCTGCTGTACCGTCCTGATTTTTTTAAACCTTTTTATTACAAGGCAATCCCCCTGAAATCATCCGACCCGGGGTTTCGTACCCGCGACATTTTGCAGGTTTCTGGTGTATTGGATTGCCAGGATACTCTGACCGTTTTCGTGAATCACTGGCCATCCAGATATGGCGGGCCGATGGAAACAAAAGCGTTGCGCGTATTAGCTGCCCAAACGCTGAAAAAAGCCTGCGTTCAAATACTGGGCGATCATGCCCGTGCTAAAATTGTTTGTATGGGCGATTTTAACGACGAACCCAACGATGAAAGCCTTTCCGAAACTTTGAACGCAAAAGCTCCTGCCAAGGCCAACAGCCCAACAGATCTGGTTAATCTGTCTGCCGCATGGGGCAAATTACCACTACAAACACACAAGAATTTGGGGCAATGGGAAACATTCGACCAGTTTATTGTTTCCGACAACCTGATTAAATCTACGGAAGGTTATAAAGCCGACTCTGCGTTTATCTTTCACGCTGCATTTTTGTTGGAGCCCGACACCCAATATACCGGGCAAAAGCCGTTCCGGACATGGAGCGGGTTTAAGTATCTGGGTGGTTTTTCCGATCATCTGCCCATCGTGTTAAAACTAAAAAACTGAGCCGGGATAATCAAAAAAATCCCAATGCCTCCCGGCACCGGGACGATTCTTTTTTACCCACGTAACCCATTCAGACTCCTGATTTTATTTGAACGCGATTTTTAAAACCTCATCAAAATAATTCACAAAATGTGCGGTTACGCCTTCTTTGATGTATCCGGGCAGTTCGTCAAAATCTTTTTTGTTCTCAGCCGGAAAAATCAGTTCAAACACTTTCACCCTGCGGGCCGCGATAGTTTTTTCGCGTACCCCGCCAATTGGCAGCACTTTACCGGTCAGCGTCAATTCGCCAGTCATGGCTAACCCTTTTCTGACAGCTTTGTTGGTTGCCAGCGAATACAAAGCCAGGGCCATGGTTATACCTGCCGACGGCCCGTCTTTGGGAGTTGCTCCGGCCGGCACGTGCAAATGCACAAAATGTTCGTTGAAAAAGTCCTTCAGCTGGTCATTCTTCGAAAGTAGCGACCGCACGTACGAATAAGCAATCTCTGACGATTCCTGCATCACGCTGCCCAGTTGCCCGGTTTGTTTGAAACCGCTACCACGCGACTGAATAGCATTTGCTTCAATATAAAGTGTCGCACCGCCCATCGCGGTCCAGGCCAATCCCAGCGTCACGCCCGGAATCGATTTTTTGTAAAGTTCTTCGGTTGTAAAAACCGGTTGCCCGAGGTATTCTGTCAGATTTCTAGGAGTGACGCTCAGTTTTCCATCGCCCATTTCAGCTTGCTGTAAAGTGGCTTTGCGCATGATCTTTTTAATCTGGTTTTCCAACGTGCGGATACCGGCTTCACGGGCATAGCCGTCGATCATGGTTTTCAGCGCGGCGTCAGAAATGCTCACCTCGTTGGCCTTCAAACCATGTTCCCGTCGCTGTTTGGGGATCAGGTAGCGTTTGGCAATCTCTATTTTTTCTTCCAGAATGTACCCTGAAAGTTTGATGATCTCCATGCGGTCGAGTAATGGCCGCGGGATGGTGTCTAACTGATTGGCTGTGGTCACAAACAGCACATTCGACAAATCGAACCGGACATCGAGGTAATGATCCAAAAATTCAGAGTTTTGCTCCGGATCAAGGACTTCAAGCAGGGCCGCTGCCGGGTCGCCCTGATAACTGGCACCGATCTTATCAATTTCGTCAAGCATAATAACCGGATTAGCCACGCCTGTACGTTTCAGGCTTTGGATCAATTTGCCCGGCATGGCCCCAATGTAAGTCCGGCGATGCCCTTTGATTTCGGCCTCGTCGCGCATGCCGCCTACCGAAAACCGATAAAACTTTCGCCCCATTGCATCAGCGATCGACTTTCCAATCGACGTTTTGCCGACACCGGGAGGACCTACCAGACAAATGATAGACCCCGAAACCTTACCCCGTTTCACGATGGTACTGATGAACTCGAGAATACGCTGCTTCACATCGTCGAGCCCGTAATGCTGCTCATCGAGAATTTTTCGGGCTACTTTCAAGTCTTTGTTGTCGTCGGAGAACACGCCCCATGGCAAGTCGGTAAGCCAGTTCAGGTAAGTGCGCGTTACATTGAATTCGGCTGAGCCTGTTTCAAGAGTTTGCAGCTTACCCAATTCTTCGTCGAACACTTTTTGTGCTTCATCCGATAAACGCAGTCCTTGCACCTTCTTTTTGATAGCCTCAATTTCGGTGGCTTTGTCGTCTTTTTCCAGTCCCAGCTCTTTTTTGATCACTTTTAGTTGCTCGCGCAGAAAAAATTCACGCTGGTTTTGCGATATTTTTTCTTCAATTTGTTTCTGGATATCCTGTTGCAGCTTACTCAGTTCAATCTCTTCTTTCAGCAGGATCAAAAGTTTCTCTCCGCGCTCGAACAAGTTAAACGCTTCAAGAATCTGTTGAAGCTTGGGTCCGTCGGCTGACAGGAATGATGCCACAAGGTCCATCAGCAATCCTGGTTTTTCAAGACCGACCTGCGTTAAAGCCAACCTCATCTGTTCCTGAAACATGGGGTTTAGCTTAATCAGTTCTTTCACCGAATTGATGATGGCCATGGTGAAGGCCTTTAACTCTTCAGACACAACTGTTTCTTCCCCAAAATCGTAGCCAACCTGCCAGTGAGGAATTCCCCCCCGCGTAATCTCGCGAACACGTTTAAAGCGCGTCACGGCTTGGGCTACAATATTTATGGCGTCGTCTGACTTGTCTAAGACCCTGAAAATCTTGAGCAACGTACCCGTTTCATACAAATTAGAATTGATCTTGTTTTCCGGGTTTCCTTCTTTAATGTATGAAATCCCGATAAAACCATTTTCTTTTTCAATGGCGTGCATGATGCGTCTGACCAATTCCCGCGAGCCAAACATCAGGGGCAAGGCTAATCCGGGAAAGACAGGGCGGTTCTCAAGCGGAAGTACAATGATGTTATCGGGGTAGATATCACTAACCAGAACAATCCCCGTTTCTTGTTTCGCGTTGTTGCTTGTCATGACTTGTAATTTTAATTGAACAATGAGTTTATCAGCACCCTTCAGTTCAACCCAAAAGTTACAACTGAAGATGCGTATTTACAACACGGAGGAGGCTGATTTTATCGGTAACGCCCGATTGTCTCCAAAGCATATTGCCATTTCGGAACAGCGCCAGGGTTGGTACACCGCGGACCTGAAACCGTGCCGCAATCTCCGGGTTCTTGTCTATGTCGATTTTGATAACTTTCAGCTTCCCGCTCAGCTCCCGGGCAATCTCAACCAAGATGGGCGACTGTACTTTACACGGGGCACACCATTCAGCAAAGAAATCGACCAGAACCGGAGTGGATGAATTTATGATAGTGTTGAAGTTTCCCTGCATATTTCTGAATTTTAAGATCCTGAAGTTTTTTAAGCTTTGATTTGCCGGACTCAAATTTTGTTCCTCACAGGAGGTGCGTCATTTTGACATAAAAATATTGAATTTTGTAATGAATCCCCGATTCGTTTTTTCTGAAGTTAGATCAGTAATTGATAAAATCGCCTGATATTTTTATTGTTTTTGGTTGTCGGTGTGCATAAAGGCGACTGTCGATCTGTCGTGTGCCTGCAAACTTATTTCTCCGGGGAATATCCCGGTCAGGGAAGGAATCGCTAACTTTGGGCACAAACAATCAAACAAGGCGCTATGGCTCCATCCATTTTCAGCGACAAGCAAAACCAGCCTACCAACGAAGCGATCCAGACGGCTCTTGGTAAAACTTATTCCTACCTGTTATCAGTGGAAGAACACATTCGACAGGCAGCCGGTGAAGTGTCACGCGAATGGAAACATTACGGAAAAGCCGGTGGCTGGACCCTGAAATTATTGACAAAAAAACGCAATCTGCTGTTCATTTCCCCAGCCGAAGGTTATTTTCGGGTAGCGTTTGTTTTTAGCGACAAAGCAGTTGATCAGATTCTTTCCGGAGATTTTCCGGATTCGATTAAAGAAGAACTTGCTTCTGCAACGAAATACGTTGAAGGGCGCGGACTACAAATAGAAGTACACGATCTGGAAACGGCCGGGCTTATCCGGAAATTAGTCAGTATCAAGTTGGATAATTAGGCGTTTTTAAATCTGCTCCCAACCCTCGCGGTAATTGTGCCTGATCCATTCTTCGGCTGAAGCTAAAGCCGGCAGGGTATCGTACTTTGTATTAAATTTCGGGTCGCCGTTCACTACTTCGAACTTATTCGAAGTCATCACGCGAATTTTATCCGACGAATAGATATTGGTAAAACGCATGTTGTAACCATCCCATAACAAGCGACGTTGCAAGTCCTGCAGCCGGACTGCCAGCACTCCCATGACCACCATCTCGTTGAGCGGACCGGCATAAGCAAAGTTCGACGAGGCTTCAACGCGGTTTTCTTTCGTTTCTTTGCAGGCCCTGATCCAATCCTGCTCATGTCCGTTGGAATCAGCATTGGCAATTCTCCGGAGCATTTTTGCCGGCTGGTTGAAATGCTCCATTTCTTTGGTTGGCAACAGGGTGGGGTTCTTGCCGTAGCAACCGCACATGATCTTGCCGCGTGTGCCCTTAAAAACAACGCCTCCATTCAGGTCTCCCATCATTTCTCCGTCTTTCAGTTCAGCCAGGCGTTCGGGCATCAGGCCGCCATCGTACCAGGTAATTTTTACTTCGGGCATGGCAACTTTAGGAAGGTTGTCGCGCCGTGGAAACCAGTATGTAACTTTCTCGGCATTCGGCGCCGATTCGGTATTAACCGGAGTCGATGTCCCTTCAACTGCTTCGGGATACCTTAGATTCAATGCCTTAAAAACCGGGTCGAGAATATGACAGGCCATATCACCAAGCGCACCGGTACCAAAATCCCACCACCCGCGCCAGTTCCAGGGCGTGTATATTTCGTTATACGGTCTGAACTTAGCCGGCCCGATAAACAAATCCCAATCCAATGTTTTGGGAACCCGTTGAACCTCTTTGGGCCGTTCCAGCCCCTGGGGCCAAATTGGCCGATTGGTCCAAGCGTCGACTTCTGTAACCTCGCCAATTGTACCCGACCAGATCCATTCGCAAATTTGCCGGATACCTTCTCCTGAATTTCCCTGATTACCCATTTGTGTTGCAACGCCATATCGGGCAGCTGTTTCTGTCAGAACCCGTGATTCGTAAACAGTGTGAGTTAACGGTTTTTGCAGATACACGTGTTTCCCCATCCGCATGGCCATTAACGCCGGAAGCGCATGCGAATGGTCCGGAGTTGCAATCATTACGGCTTCGATATCTTTCTGTTTATCCAGCATCTCCCGGTAATCTTTGTATTTCGGGGCATTGGGCCATTTACGGAATGAATTCCGGTTGGCATAATTCCAATCGACATCGCACAACGCCACGATGTTCTCGGTTTCCATATTGCAGAGGTTATTGAATCCCATGCCGCCAACACCAATTCCGGCGATATTTAATTTGTCGCTGGGAGCTTTATGCCCCAGTCCTGCAATGACCCGGCTGGGAAGCACGGTGATTGCGACAGCGGCGGTGGCTGTTGTACCTAAAAAATGTCTTCTGGAAATCGATTGACGTTGGTTTTTCATGTCCGGTGTATGCGTTATACTGTAAAAATTTGGAATAGGTCAAATATAAACAGAAATTCAATGACGCCTTGATGTATCAGACAGAATGGGCTAAATTATCGACCGGCGTACCAATAAAAAGGCAGGAATTACTCCTGCCTCTGAAAATATTCATTTTAGCCTGATGATCGGTTAAATACCGTCCCTCGACTGCATTTTTGTTATGCCGGCATGTCGGGCAAACTCCATGGCGCGCGATAAGTATGCTTGATCAGTTCGGCTGCAAATGCTTTAGCTGGGACCGGATCAGTCCATGTTTTATCGAATGTTGGGTGCCCGTCGTGAATTTTGAACCCATCTTTGATAACGGTTTGGATTTCTTCGCTATCGCTGATGTTGGTGAATTCCATTTTTTCACCATTCCATAACAACTCTTTATTCAAGGCTTGTAACCGTACGGCTAATACACCCATCACCACCATTTCGTTGAATGGTCCGGCTTCGCTGAAGTCAGATGCAGTTTTCACACGGTTTTCCGGAGATTCTTTACAAGCGCGGACCCAGTCCATTTCGTGGCTGGTTTCAATGCGGCGACGGAACTTTGGCGCATTCGGCACACGACCTGAAAGCAGCCATGGGTTCACTCCGTAGCAACCACAAATCAGTTTGTCTTTTGTTCCGTGGAAAATTACGCCACCGCCCGAATCGTTCGGATTTTTACCTGCAGGCCAACCATCCGGAAGCATCGGTTTAATACCTCCATCGTACCATTTTACTTCAACTTCAGGAAGTTTAATCTTCATTTTCTTTTGAGGGGTACGGGCCGGGAATACCATTTTAACAGTCTGGGCTGTTGGAGCACAGTCGTTTAGCAACAGGGTTGAATTCCCCTGTGCTTTAATTGGGTAACCCAACTCAAGACCAACAAATACCGGATGTAAAATGTGGCAGGCCATATCGCCAAGGGCTCCTGTACCATAATCCCACCAACCGCGCCAGTTCCAGGGGTGATAAATTTTGTTGTACGGACGCATTTTGGCTGGCCCGACAAACAGATCCCAATCCAGTGTTTCAGGAACCCAGTCTCCATTTTCCGGCGTATTCAAACCCTGAGGCCAAATCGGACGGTCGGTGAATGCTTCGACTTTGGTCACTTCACCAATTTCGCCATTGGCAATCCATTCGGTAGTCAGGTTAACACCTTCGCCAGAAGATCCCTGGTTGCCCATTTGAGTTGCAACTTTGTATTTTGCAGCCAACTTGGTAAGCAAACGGGATTCATAAACGGTGTGGGTCAATGGTTTTTGAAGGTAAACATGTTTACCCATTGTAATGGCATGTGCGGCAATGATTGCGTGTGTATGGTCGGCAGTAGCAATCACTACGCCATCAATCGATTTGCCAAGCTCGTCGTACATAACCCGCCAGTCTTTGTACTTTTTAGCTTTAGGGAAATACTCGAATACCCGACCGGCATAAGCCCAGTCAACGTCGCACAACCCAACAATGTTTTGAGATTCAAGATTTTTCAGATTGGCAAACCCCATACCGCCAATACCAACAGCGGCGATGTTCAGTTTGTCACTTGGTGCCTGATGGCCCAACCCTGCAATTACATGACTTGGAAGGATGGTGATCCCCGCCGCAGCCGCAGCCGTAGTTCCCAGAAAAGATCTTCTGGAAAACTTGTTTGCGTTTTTGTTTTCCATAGGTTAAAATTTGAAATTGATTTAGGTCTATCGAATTTTAATTTTCGATCATTTAGTTGTTTTAAAAAAACTCCTAAAGATAAAATTATCCGGCGTACCGAACAAGGCATATTTAACAAACATCCGGAGAAGCCCGGAAAATATAAAGCGTCAATAAAACCCTTTCTGGTTTTTGTTCTTTACTGAACTCGCTGAGAAACATCCTGCGAATAGTTTTTGTCTATTCGGTATTGAGAAATTCGATTTGCGCGGGGTTTCAGGGCACGGTATATTTGTCGAAGTAATTTTTATTGAATCTAAATTAAAAACAAATAACGATGAAAACTATTGGAGAAAAATTTCCGGAATTTAAGAAAGAAGCCGTTGTTTCATTAGAAGCAGGTAAAGAGTTCAAAACATTGACATTAGATGACTTCAAAGGGAAATGGACTGTCTTTTTCTGGTGGCCCCTCGACTTTACCTTTGTTTGCCCGACCGAAATTGTTTCGTTCAACGAGCACTTCGATGAATTCGCCAAGCGTGGGGCAAACGTGGTTGGTGCCTCAATCGACTCGCAGTTTGTGCACCTGGCCTGGAGAAACAGCCATCCCGGGCTGAAAGAACTTAAATTCCCGATGTTGGCCGATACATCAAAATCATTATCTGAAGAATTGGGTATTCTTGAACCTGAAAACAAAATAGCATACCGTGCAACGTTTATTCTCGATCCGGAAGGAACTATTCAACATGTTTCGGTTAATGGATTGAACGTAGGACGTAATGTAAACGAAATCATTCGTATCCTCGACGCCCTGCAAACCGGAGAGCTTACGCCATGCGACTGGGTACCTGGTCAGCCTACTTTATAATACGAATACAATAACAAGCGAAGCCGTTTCAAATTTGTGGAACGGCTTTGTTGTTTTTATTAAAGTCTTTGTGTAATAAACCATCTGTGCCGGAGTTCATTCACCGTCATTTGCGGTCATTGATAGCCTCTGGGTGCAAGCAACAAAACACAAGATTCCTGCAGCTTAAAGCTTTTGCCTTACGATGCCCCATCACCCCTTCAATTCACCACAACAGTTTTTACCTGCAACGATAACAATTACGCAGAGAACACCACTTGACAACAATGGTTTTCTTAATTTTGTGGGTCAAATCCTGAAATTTAGTAATTTTATTCGGCTTACAACTTAACAAAACATGCCTTACAAGAAACCCAAAATAGAAAAGATATTTTATACAATCGGCGAAGTCGCCGAAATGTTCCAGGTAAATACGTCACTCATCCGGTTTTGGGAAAAAGAATTCGACATTCTGAAACCGCACAAAAACAACAAAGGTAACCGTCTGTTCACCAAAGAGGATATCGAGAACCTGAAGATTATTTATCACTTGGTAAAAGAAAAGGGGATGACCCTGAAAGGAGCCCAAAAAAAGCTGAAAGAAAATAAAGAAGAAACCCTTCACAATATCGAAATCATAAACCGGCTGAAAGATATCCGGGAGATGCTTCTCGAAATACGCGACGAAATCTAAACCTTTCAAGCCATGCAATTAAAAGCAATTACGCAATACATCGAAACACTGGCACCCTTGGTTTATCAGGAATCGTATGACAATGCCGGACTGATTGTTGGCAATCCGGACGACGAAATTACAGGAATCCTGATTGCTCTTGATGTGACCGAAGAAGTTATCGACGAAGCTTGTCGCCAAAACCTGAACCTGATTGTAGCCCACCACCCGGTTATTTTTAGCGGCTTGAAAAAACTAAACGGCCGGAATTATGTAGAACGGTCGGTCATCAAAGCCATCCGGAACAATATTTCGCTGTATGCGGCCCACACCAATCTCGACAGCGTTCATGGCGGGGTAAACAGCAAGATTTGCGAGAAACTGGGTTTGACCAACTGTCGGATCCTGGCGCCACTGCAAAATCAGTTGAAAAAGCTGGTCACCTTTGTTCCCCAAGCCCAAGCCGAAAAAGTCAGGCTGGCTATTTTCGAGGCTGGCGCCGGCACAATCGGCAATTACGACCAATGCAGTTTTAATGCAAACGGAACCGGCACCTTCCGAGGAAATGAACAATCCAATCCGTTTGTCGGGGAAAAAAATGAGTTGCATTTCGAAGGAGAAACACGCATTGAAACCATTTTCCCGAAACATTTACAAGGTAAAATTATTCAGGCTTTGCTCAAGGCTCACCCGTACGAAGAAGTAGCCTACGACATTTATCCGCTCGACAACGATTGGCCGGTTGTGGGAAGCGGCATGATCGGAACACTTCCTCAGGAAATGGATGAACCCGGATTTTTAAGACTTGTGAAGGAGACATTTGGCTGTACCGTCCTCAAACACACACAGTTACTCGGCAGGCCCGTAAAAACAGTAGCCGTTTGTGGCGGCGCCGGAAGCTTTTTACTGAAAGAAGCCATCGGGCAGCAAGCCGATGTTTTTATTTCGGGGGACTTTAAATACCACCAGTTTTTCGATGCCGAGAACAAACTGGTGATTGCAGATATCGGGCATTACGAAAGCGAACAGTTCACTAAAGAAGTTTTTTATGAACTACTTACAAAAAAATTCCCTAAATTTGCCATCCATTTATCGGAAGTCAAAACCAATCCGGTAAACTACTTGATCTGAAATAAGATAAACAAGAATAAAGTATGACAACACAGTACGTTCGTGAAGACAGTAAAAGCGTGCCAGTTAGCGAGAGACTGCGGGCTTTGTATGAATTACAAAGTGTAGTTTCTGAAATTGATAAAATCAAATCCTTACGGGGAGAGTTGCCATTGGAGGTACAAGACCTGGAAGACGAAATCGCCGGACTTAGAACTCGTATTTCAAACTATGAAGACGATGTTAAGAACCTGGAAACATTAATCCAGAATAAGAAAAATGCCATTAAAGAATCGGAATCAGCAATTGCCAAATACACCGAGCAGCAAAATCACGTGCGTAACAGCCGCGAGTTCGATTCGTTGAGCAAGGAAATTGAATTCCAGAAGCTTGAAATTGAGTTGTCTGAAAAACGCATTCGCGAATATACTTCGGAGCTTTACGGCAAAAAAGAAGCTATCAGCTCGTCAAATACCCTGCTGAAAGACCGTATCGAGGACCTCGACCGTAAAAAGAAAGAGCTGGAAGAAATTACAGCTGAAACGCAGATAGAAGAAGAACGCCTGAAATCGAAAGCTGAAAAAATTGAAGGAACAGTCGAAAGCCGGTTGCTTACTGCGTTCAAACGTATTCGTAAAAATGCCCGAAACGGTCTGGCTGTTGTAACCGTTCAGCGTGATGCCTGCGGTGGTTGCTTTAACAAAATCCCGCCCCAGCGCCAGATGGATATTGCCTCGCGCAAAAAAATCATCGTTTGCGAATACTGTGGCCGAATCCTTGTTGACAAGGATATTATGGAAGTTGAGGTCGGCGCCGAATAAATCCGCAGATAAGCATTACTGATTCTCAATAGAACTATACAGCCCGTTTCAGTGCCAACGCTGAAACGGGCTGTTTTTTTATCGTTTTTAGGGTTCCGATAACCAATCTATAGCATTTCCCAGTTCACTAAACACCCGCAATTGGTAACGCCCGCTACTGATTTGATGAGCCAGCAACAAGGCATATGCTGTATTCTTGGGCAACGAATGAACCACTGCATGCTTAATCTGATCATAGAACGGTATTGTTTCATTAATCTTTTCGATCAGCAAACAAATGTCGGCAGTCGTAAAAGAGGTGATTACATCGGTTGCCTCTTCCAGTAGTCTGATTTTTCGGGGAAGACTTGTCTCTTTTTGCAAGAAATCCAAGCCATTCAGCATATCTTCGAGTTTAGCAATTTCGTTACTTTTTACATAAATGTATTCTCCCTGATTGTCAAATCTTCTTTCAAACATCAATTTAAGCTTTTTCTCCTGTGGTATTTACTTTTTGGGGGCTTGGTATTCGGCTGCCTTTTGTTTGTAGAAATTCTGCAACACATAGAAGGCTTTCTTTTTGCGGCCTTTCTCCGAAACCAGCCCTTTGCGGTTCCAGCCGTCCTGCACATTGGGGAGCTGGCGCAGCGGCGACTGGAAATCAGCCAGAACCCAGGGGGTCATGCCCGATAAGCCTGGGACGCGCACAAACATATCAATGTTTTCGCGGTACATATACTCCTGATATTCTTCGCTCCAGCGGGTGGTCGAGTCGGCATGAAACCCTTCGAGTGCCCCGCCGCCAAATTCACTGATTATAACCGGTTTGTCGTATTTAACGATGAAATTCTTTTTCCGGCTTTCGCTTGGTGCACCGCCGTACCAGCCGATGTATTCGTTGAAGCTCACAATGTCAAGTTTTTCGGCAATCGGGTCGCTCACCATATAATCATTATCCGGATGACCGTCAACAGCCAGGTCTTTTTTACAGGCAGCGCTCAACAGGCGGGTCGGGTCCTGGCTGCGCACGTAATCGGCCACCGAACCGAGGAACTTGTTGCGCGCATCGCCCGGCGTGGTTTCGTTGGCAATACTCCAGATGATGGTCGCGGCCCGGTTTTTATCTCTGCGGATCATTTCGCTGTACTGGCGTTTGGCATTTTCGAGCACGGCCTCGCTTTTCCAGTTGATGCCCCAGTACAACGGGAGCTCTTCCCACAGCAAGATACCCATTTCGTCGGCCAGGCGCACTATGTTTTCCTGGTGCGGGTAATGTGCCAGGCGCGCGAAATTGCATCCCAGTTCCTTGGCCCAGCCTAAAATGAGTTTGGCGTCGTCGACCGAGTTGGCCCGGTCGGCCCGCAGCGGGTTTTCGTCGTGAATGCAAACGCCCCGAAGGAAGATCGGGCTACCGTTTAAAAAGATTTGTTTTCCGCGTGTTTCAATGCTCCGGAAACCAACTTTGTCGGTCAACTGGTCTTCTCCGGCTTTAATGTTCAGTACGTACAGTTTTGGATTTTCAGGCGACCACAAGCTGACGTTTTTCGATTTAAAGCTGAACGTTCCGTTACCATCGGCGTCGATTTTTACAACCTGTGATAGTCCAAGCTCCGGAATCTCAACCGTGGCTTCCGACGGGATATTTTTGCCAGTCAGCGCCACTTTTCCGTCGATCACTTTTTCTTTGGCTGTTGCCGTTTCTTTCCGGAGCGAGATGGTGTAATCGTCAATGTAGTTTTGCGGAACTTCAACGATCATCACATCACGGGTAATACCGCCGTAGTTGTACCAGTCGGTTACTAATCCCGGAATGTAATCGGCTTCGCGACGGTTGCTTACGCCCATGATCAGGAAATTATCTTTTTCTTTGACCAGGTCGGTGATTTCAAAACTGAATGGCGTAAAACCGCCTTCATGCGTTCCCAGCTTTTTACCGTTCAGCGAATAATCGGTTTTGTAATTGGCCGCGCCCACGTAAATAAAAACCCGCGAGTTTTTCAGTTGTGGTGTGAAATCGAACATCCGGCGATACCAAATACTCCCCTCGTAATAATACAACTCGTCTTTTTGCGCATTCCACGAACCCGGGACCCACAGCGACTGGGCCTGGTCGAAACTGTATTCCACGCGGTCGGACTTATCGACCGGCTTTTTGTTTTCGTAAAGCGGACTGAAGCCGATGGCCCCCGTCCCGTACTGATCGATAATGTACTTCCACTTCCCGTTGAGCGACTGGGTTTTTCGCCCCTGAATGTTGGTGATGGCCTGTTGCGCGTTTACTGTCAGCGCCGAAAAGATCAGGCTAAAAATCAATAATTTCCTCATGCTGTTGTTTTGATAATTTGTTGGGTTTTATCGGCGACAAATGTACCAATTTGCAAGCAGGGAAAAACTGTTTTATGCACATTATACCCATCCGTATCAACTGACGAAGGAGTACGCGAAATATGAGCGGGAGGTGGTTGTAGTTGAGTTTATGCCGAAACTTCCTCGTGCTTCACAATTCCACCCAGTATTTCTTTGGCCTGCCTGATGGTTTTCACTTTATCGAAGGTCAGCGTCAACTTGTTGTTGCCCTCTTTCATGCGGCAGGTGTGCGGATTGGCCTGCACATACTGCAAGACTTGTCCAAACACGGGCGATTGATAGAACGGTGATTTTTGATCGGAAATAAAATGACAGATCATCTTCTGGCTTTTCAGTATGATGCGCTCCATGCCCAACTCGATGGCCTCCCAGCGGAGGCGCACCACTTCCAGCAATTCCTGACTGGTTTGCGGCAGCTTCCCGAAACGGTCAACCAACCCGGCTTCGAACTGCAACAAGGTTGCTTCATCTTCCAGACTGTCGAGTTCGCGGTAAAGCATCATACGCTCCGAAACACTATGGATGTAGTTATCCGGGAAGAGCAGTTCCATGTCGGTATCAATCTGGCAGTCGGTTACAAACTTCAGGTTCAGGAATGCCTGTTTAGCATCTTCTTTTTCGTGGGCAAACAGTTCGCGAAACTCGCCTTGTTTGAGTTCCATGATGGCTTCGTTCAGGATGCGGTGATATGTTTCGAAACCGATGTCGGCAATAAAACCGCTTTGTTCGGCGCCCAGCAGGTTCCCGGCCCCGCGGATATCCAGGTCTTGCATGGCAATGTTGAACCCGCTGCCCAGTTCCGAGAACTCCTCGATGGCCCGCAAACGGCGACGGGCTTCGGCCGTCAGTGTCGAAAGCGGAGGCGATATCAGGTAGCAAAACGCTTTTTTGTTCGATCGCCCCACGCGCCCGCGCAACTGGTGCAGGTCGCTCAGTCCAAAGTTTTCTGCATGGTTAATGATGATGGTGTTGGCATTCGGAATGTCAAGCCCCGACTCGATAATGGTGGTGGCGATCAGTACATCGTATTCGCCATTGATAAAATCGAGCATGATCTTTTCCAGCTTGTGCCCTTCCATCTGGCCGTGGCCAACCACTGTTTTCACGCCCGGGACAATCTTTCGGATCACATCTTCCACCTCGTAAATGTTCTGCACCCGGTTGTGAATGAAAAAAACCTGCCCGTTGCGCGCGAGTTCGTAGGTGATGGCTTCGCGGATGATCTCTTCGTTGAACCCGTGCAGTTCGGTTACAATCGGGTAACGGTTGGGCGGCGGGGTCTGGATGATCGACAGGTCGCGGGCACCCATCATGGAGAATTGCAGGGTCCGCGGGATCGGCGTGGCGGTCAGCGTCAGCGTATCCACGTTTACCTTTAGTTGTTTCAGTTTTTCTTTTACCGCCACACCAAACTTTTGTTCTTCGTCAATAATCAGCAATCCAAGATCTTTGAATGTCACTTCCCGTCCAATCAGTTTGTGCGTTCCGATCAGGATATCGATTTTACCTTCCTTCAAGTCCTGTACTATTTTTTTGACTTCGGCGGCGCTGCGTAACCGGCTGATATATTCCACGCGCGCCGGAAAATTTTTCAGGCGTTCGGAGAACGTTTTGTAGTGCTGCAAAGCCAGAATGGTGGTTGGTACCAGTACGGCCACCTGCTTGCTGTCGGCCACCGCTTTGAAGGCTGCCCGGATGGCGATTTCCGTTTTACCGAAACCTACGTCGCCGCAAACCAGGCGGTCCATCGGGATAGGCTTTTCCATATCTTCCTTCACGGCAATAGTCGTTTTCAACTGGTCGGGCGTATCTTCGTAGATGAACGAAGCTTCCAGCTCGTTTTGCAGGTACGAGTCGGGCGAAAACGCAAAACCGTGCTCCTGCATGCGGATGGCATACAGGACAATCAGGTCTTTGGCAATGTCTTTTACCTTGGTTTTGGTACGTTCTTTCAGTTTCTGCCACGCTCCTGACCCCAGTTTGCTGATGTTTGGTTCAGCCCCGTCTTTGCCTTTATATTTCGAGATACGGTGCAGGTTATGAATGCTCACCAGCAGTACGTCGTTGTCGCGGTAGGTCAGGCGGACAGCCTCCTGGATGGTTCCGTTGATCTCGGCTTTTACCAGTCCCATGAACCTCCCGATGCCGTGGTCGATATGCACCACGTAATCGCCCTGGTGCAACTTGTTCAGTTCTTTCAGGGTAATACTTTCTTTTTGTGGCTTCCGGGTGACGAGCTTGAACCGGTGGTAGCGTTCAAAAATCTGATGGTCGGTATAACAACAAACCTGCAGGTCGTTTTCGGTGAACCCTTCACGAAGGGCAAACTCAACGGGGGTGAACTGTACCGGTTTCCCCTGATCGGCAAAAATGGCCTGTAACCGTTCGGTTTGTTTGCTATTACCGGCCAGAATATAATTCGTATAGCCGTTCTGTTGGTTGTCAATCAGGTTGTCGGCCAATAAATCAAAATTTTTATTAAAAACCGGTTGCTTACCGGTGTTGAACGTAAAGGTTTCGGCATCGGAGAAATACTTCTTCAGCCCGAATTCCAGGCAGGTAAACGGTTCTAATTCATCCTGGAGTTCTTTCCCCGAGAGCAGTTTGTCGGCCCACTCGCGGCGTTCGGCTTCCGATTCGGCTTTCTCCATCGTTTGCCGGTAATCGTAATTTACCTGGTCGGCAATCAGTTGGATATCCTGAAAGAGCAGCACCGAATCTTCGGGGATAAACCGGAAAAAGCTGATGCGCTTTTCATCGGTCAACTCCTCCTGGATGTTGGGGATGATCGAAATGCGGCTGACCGGGAATTTGGAGATTTGGGTTTCGATGTCGAAACAACGGATCGAATCCACCTCGTCGCCGAAAAAGTCGAGGCGGTACGGGTCTTCGTTCGAGAAGGAGTAAATATCGACCAAACTGCCGCGGATAGAATACTGGCCCGGCTCAAAAACAAAATCGACCCGTTCGAACCCGTATTCGAACAACACTTCGTTGATAAATGAAATGGAAAGCTTATCGCCTTTGCTAACATGAAACGTGTTGGAGGAAAGGCTTTCGTCTGAAATCACCTTTTCGACCAGCGCCTCCGGATAAGAAACCACTACAATCTTTTCGTTGTCGCGCAGCTGGTTGAGCACCTCGGTGCGCAGGATGATGTTTTCCTGTTCGACTTGCCCATATTGCACCGAGCGCTTGTATGACGACGGGAAAAACAACACCCGGAATCCCGGTTCTAACGTCATCAGGTCGTCGTAGAAATACGCGGCATCTTCCTTATCGTTCAGGCAAACAATCCAGTTTTTATTTGACTTTTCGGCTAACAGCGACGCATATATAGCCCGCGAAGAGCCAATAAGCCCCTGCAGGTAAATCTTTTTACCCGGGGATTCGGCAGCTTTGCCCAGCCGTGGAAGCAAAGCGTTTTGGCTGAAAATATGCCTGAAATCTTTCTGCTCCAAAATCACAAAATTTGCCTGCAAAGGTAAATATAAACCGGCGGGATTGTTTTTTGAATATCCGATTTTTTCAAGATTGGTCAGGGCTTGCGAGAAAATCTTATTCCAAAAAATTCCAAATTATTCAAAAATTAGGAGATTTTTAAAATGGTTGAAGAAACACCCAAACGGCAAGGGAAACGTTTGCCTGAAATATTTCAACTGATTCAACATGAAATGAGAAACTCCGGAGTAAGTCAGAACAAATGACTTTTTAAATAACTACCTGGCAATAAAACACATTACTGAAAACAAAGAAGAAAAACTGAGCCCTGAAAAACTACTGGAGGTGCATCAGTCAATTACCCAGAATCCGCTTGAAGACAGACATAATGAAGGGCGGTTTCGTGAATCGAACGATGTATAACAAGAAACAAGCATTTGTTAAAAGCGCAGATTTTGAAGAACTGCTACAGGCTAAGTTGCCGGGAGGAGATAAAATCCCAAATAAATTCTGATTTTTACAAATTCGTAACTAAAGAATAATTGATTTATCATATAAAATGATTTACTTGCCGACTCAAATTTCACCCGGTGTGAAAGTGGCAACATCCAATCGACCGCAAAGCTTTCGCACATTAAAAATTGAATTCGATTTATGACTATTCTGGAAGCTATTATCATTGCTATTGTTGAAGGGCTTACCGAGTTTTTGCCCGTTTCGTCGACCGGCCACATGATTTTGACCTCGGCGGCATTCGGCCTTGAAAACGACAGCTTTGTAAAGACGTTTGAAATATCCATTCAGTTAGGTGCTATCCTGGCCATTGTGATGATTTACGCCAAACGGTTTATCCGGAACTTTAAAATGTACCGCAAGATTCTGGTGGCTTTTGTCCCGACGGCAGTCGTTGGACTATTTGCATATAAATTCATCAAAGACGTTCTTTTTAATTCGGTTATCGTTTCAGTTTCATTAATTGTCGGCGGGATCATCCTGATTTTGATCGATCGAAGAGTAAACGGACAGGTCTCAAAATATTCCGAAGTGGAAGATATTTCGGAACGGAATGCTTTTTTTATCGGCCTGGCGCAATGTGTGTCGATGATCCCTGGCGTTTCGCGGGCCGGGGCAACGATTGTCGGGGGTGTTTTCAACGGCCTGAATAAAAAGCAAGCCACCGAGTTTTCGTTTTTGCTGGCCGTTCCAACCATGTTTGCCGCAGCGGGTTACGACATTTACAAAACACCGTTTAACTTCAGCCACCACGAGCTTGTCTTATTATTTTGGGGTTTAATTGTTGCCTTTATTTCGGCCTGGGGCGCGGTTAAAGTCTTTCTCCTGATTATCGAGAAATATGGTTTTGTGCACTTTGGCTGGTACCGCATTGCAATCGGGGTCTTGTTTTTGTCGTTGTGGCACTTCGGGATTATCTAACCGAAAAGCGCCTAAGTATCTGTGCAAAAACCACTAACATTCACAGATGATCATTTATTGTGGGAATCAGGCGGCTAATCTTAAGTATCAAAAAAAGTTTCTAATCTCGAATGCCGGATTTGGAATGTCCAATGATAAATAATAAATGGTCAATGGCTAATTTTGGGTTACGCTACTCACGTCTCACGACTATTTCCTATCTCCCCACCATGCCAGTTTACCATTCCATCCATCATTCCTCCAATTCATCAATTTCTCGCTACTCGTTACTCATGTCCCACTACTGCATTTTTTTTACTTCGAGCAGGAAGCCGCTGCCGTGAATGTTTTTAATCTCGATGGACGGGTCGCCGGAGAAAAATTTCCGGAGTTTGGTAATGTAAACATCCATGCTCCGGGCTGTGAAATAGCCATCGTCTCCCCAAATTTTTTTTAGGGCAGCTTCGCGTGGGAGGAGCTCGTTTTGATTTTCGCAAAGCATTTTCAGCAGTTCGGCCTCTTTGGGCGAAAGTTTTTGCTGCCAGCTTTCGCGCTCGATGGTTCGCAGCTTATAGTCGAAAACGAAAGACCCGATGCTAAACATATCGTCGTTTTTTACTGTCGATCCGTTATGGCGTTTCAGGATAGCTTTCAGCTTAAAAATCAGCACTTCGGTATCGAACGGCTTGGTGATGTAATCGTCGGCGCCGAGTTGATACCCTTTCAGAACATCTTCGCGCATGCTTTTGGCTGTCAGGAACAAAATCGGGATACTGCGGTCCATTTGCCGGATTTCAGTCCCGACGGTAAACCCATCGACGTTGGGCAGCATGACATCTAATATGCAGATGCTGAAACTGCCATTCCGGAAGCGGTCGATGGCCAGTTTCCCGTCGTCGACCCAGGTTACCCTGAAATCATTAATTTCAAGATAAGACTTCAGGACGGCTCCGAAACTGAGGTCGTCTTCCAGCAAAAAAATATGTTCTTTTTCGTCCATAAGTTATTCGCGTATAAAAGGGATAAAAACATCGAACCGGCTGCCTTTTCCCGGTTCACTGTGTACGGTTATTTGTCCGTGATTGGCTTCGACAACGGCTTTCACATAGCTGAGTCCCAGCCCGAACCCTTTCACGTTGTGGATGTTCCCGCTGGTTTGCCGGTAAAAGCGCTCGAAAATGCGGCTTTGCACGGCTTTGCTCATCCCGATGCCGTTATCTTCAACCGAGAACAAAATGCCGCGATGGGTATTTCTTGTCAAGATCTTGATTTCAGGGGCATCCGCCGAATATTTATTGGCATTGTCGATCAGATTATAAACCACATTGGCACAATGGATACGGTCGCTGGTAACCACCGGGTTTTGTGCGTCGAATCCTGTTTCAATTCTGCCGCCTTTTTTCTCAACCTGCAAGGCAATACTTTCAATCACATCGTTGATCAGATCGTGAAGGTTGACAGCTTCCCACTTGAATTCGAACTCTTTTTTGTCGAGCCGGGCGATGGTCAGAATGTCTTCAACCTGGCGGTTCATCCGGGTATTTTCTTTCTTGATCATCTCCGAAAAATAGCGGATACGCTCCGGGTTCCCGATTACTTTCGGATTGGCAATCGAATCGGCCGCGACCGAAATGGTGGCAATCGGTGTTTTAAATTCGTGTGTCATGTTGTTGATAAAATCCGATTTCATCTCGGAGATTTTCTTTTGCCTCAGGATAAAATAAATACTGAGCGCAAACGTGACCAGCATGATGACCGAAAAAAGCAACGAAGCCAGAAGCAGCCAGCTGACCGTTCTATAAATGAACATTTCTTTGCCTGGAAAATAAACCGAAAGGCGAATGTCTTTCTGGAAAATATCGTTCGGGAAAAGGTTTACCTGGTAGGGACTGGTTGCAAGCAACAACGAATCGGCTTCGGCTGACCGACTTGACTGGACTGAATCGCTCACAACACCAAACTCGAACGCGACTGGGATGTCTCGATTGGATAGTTCGTGCTGAAGTATTGCCTGAATCCGTTCGGGAGGGATTGGCTTCCGCTCCTGCGCTTTAAGTTCGGTAACTACCTTGCTGGCTATTTTCTTCAAGTTGTGCGATTTCATTTCGATGCGGCGTCTGACATCGGGAGCTTCGAACTCAAATGTGCTGGAAATTTCCATGAGCGAATCAATTTGCCCCAGTGAATGGGTATAGATCGAATCGAGCCGGTGTGCCAGGCTGTCGGCATTAACAAATGCGAAATGGGTATTATTGATCTGGATGTTCTGCAGACTGTCGCTATCAGAATCGAACCAGAATTTGCCACTTTTCTTTTTACCATCAGACCGGACCGTTATCTGCGTAATTTGACGGCCTTTACCTGTTAGCATTCTTTTTATGTCACCTGGCTTGCCTTTGGGGAAAAATTTAATCCGTTGCGGAACAGGAGGAGGAATAGGCGGAAGCTCGTGCCACTGAACCGAATCGCCAAAGGCAAAATGATTGATAATCCGGAAATCCTCCATGGTTTCGAGCCTGCGCGATGTTTGGGCCAGCGCTTCGTTAACGCTTCGGTCGAACAACTCGTTCCGCAACCGAATGGCATTGTTCATCCAGACCAGCTGGATGATTACAATTCCCAGGATAGAGATGCCCATCAGGATAATTAAGCCGGTGACGATCCGCTTATTCACTGCGAAGTTTTCTTTTAAGTTTTATCTGATTGTTCCGGATTCAAATATAAGTAGAAAAATGCGAGCGTTCCGGATTTTAACTTTTCGTTAACAGGTTTTAAGTCGCCGTTAACTCATTGTTTGATAGCGGGTGGCGTATCTTTGCTTACAGAAATCATCCAAAAAGATACAAATATGAAACGAACAATTTTAAATGCAGGGTTACTCAGCATGGGAGTTTTGATTTTATCATCGTTTACAACAAGCAGCCGTCCCGGTGACCTGCCGGCAACAAAAGAGCAAAAACGTCGCATTAAAATGGTCAAAATTGTCGATGGCCAAAAAGCCGAGTTGGACACCGTGGTTGCCGACAACAAACCATTTGTTTGTCAAGGAGATACGCTAAATGCCCCGGACTGGGAGATGGATTTTAGACCTATGCCCGAAGACTTTGAAGAAATGGCCGACGAGATGATGTTTATGAGCGAGGGACCGAAACACCTGATGTGGAACGATAAAGGCGGCGATCATTTCATGTTTTTCGACGAAGATAAAGCTGAAGGAGACTCAACGTATCGGCACATGATGGTGAGAAGGTTTAAAGGGAATGGCGGCGACGAAGATGTGTTTGTTTTTCGGGGGCCGAAAATGAAAAATATGCCAGGTGTTCCTCCGGTACCGCCTGTTCCATCTGTTCCTCGCGTGAAGATGATTCACAAAGGGAATGTGATCGATCTGAATTCCCCGAATGTGATTTCATTCAAAAAGAAAGATCTGAGCGGTGGCCGCGAAAAGATCGAGATCATCCGAAAGAAATCAGACCGGGCTAACGAAGATATGAATGTCAATTTTAACTTTGACTCTGCCGATTTCCCAATCCCCTCCGGGATACCACACATGAGACAGATCGAGCGGCAGGTTCACAAAGATTTACACCATCCTGACAATAAAAGCAGTAAAAAAATCGAAGAAGAATCTGAAGTGAAAGACGAAAATTAGTTTCATCCGTATAAATTTTCAATGTTGGTTTGTACAATTTTCGTAACATAAAATTCGCACCGGGATGGAATTGAGCTTGCGAATCGGAGCGCAGCAAAGATCCACGCAGTGAAATCCGCGAAGCGAATAGCCATTTGTACATTCTCGGTTGGAGTATACGCTCCGGTTTTTAGGCTATCTCATTATCGTTTACAATATCGTTTCTCCATCGAAATAATTAAACAGTATCAGAAGCAAAAAGGGCGACAGGTGTGGTTTTCCAGTCGCCCTTTCGTTTTGAGGGTATTCCCGGGTTAAGCCTGCCCCAGATACTTTTTTATTGCCAGCTCGGCCATTTCTGTAATTTCTTTTCCATCCTTCCCGTTGGGCTCAATCGGATCGAGAACCGTGTATGTTAAATGAAGCCCGAATTGCAACGGGAAGTAGCCCTTTGCCATCAGTTGCCGGTTACCGTCGATGACAAACGGTACAACCAGCGCCGACGGAGCTGTTTTTAACAACCCCAAAATACCAGCAGATTGAAACGACCTGACTTTCCCGGTTTTGCTGCGGGTTCCCTCCGGAAAAATGCAAACCGAACGTGTGTCTTTTTCGATCATCTGCCCTACTTTGCTGATTTCGCGGATCGACTGGCGCGGGTTTTTCCGGTCGATCAGTGCCGACCCGCCATAACGCAGATTATACGAAATACTTGGAATGTTTTTGCCCAGTTCCATTTTCGAGATAAAGCACGGGTTGAATTTCCGGAATCCCCACACTACCGGAGGGATATCGAAGGTACTTTGGTGATTGGCGACAATGATGAGCGGACGCCCTTCCGGAATTTTTTCAAATCCGGAGAACGTGATCCGGGCCCCTAAAATACGAAGGCTGTAAAGCAAGAGGTAATTCAGTACATCGACTGTTTTTTTCCGGGCCGGATTTCCGAAAACCAACCGGGCAAAAACCTGTACCGGATGGAATACCAGCAAATAGAACCCGAATAGAAATAAATAGACCGGAGTCAGCAGATAGCTCAATATTGTTCGCATAGTTAAATTTTAGCAGCACAAAAGAACAAAAAAAAACAGGGCTAAGCCAACAGCCCCATTTTTTCGAGGGATATTTCTCCAGAATAAGTATCGAAACCCGGCCAGAAAGCTATATTTCTTCGGCCTCCTGGGCATCGACAACTGCAATAGCCACCAGGTTCACAATTTCGCGCACCGAACTTTCCATTTGCAAAACATGGATTGGTTTTTTCATGCCCAGCAAAATGGGGCCAACTGCTTTGGCCATACCCAATTCCTGAAGCACTTTATACAGAATATTTCCTGAGCTCAGGTTCGGGAAAATCAGCACATTGGCATCCATGTCTTTTAATTTTGTGAACGGAAATTTTTTATACCGCAAGGCACCATTCAGGGCATAATTGGCCTGCATCTCGCCATCGACCAATAAATCCGGATATTTCTCATGAAGAATTTTTACCGCTTCCCCCGCCCGGACCGGACTTCCCTTACCTTTAAATGCTCCGAAATTGGAATAACTCAAAACCGCAATCCGGGGCTCAATCTTAAACCGTCTGACTTCGTTGGCTACCAACACGGTTGTATCGGCAATAACTTGAGGGCTCGGATCTGAATTGACCGTTGTATCGGCCAGAAACAGTGGCCCCTTCTTGGTCAGCATCAAATACATTCCGGCAATATGATGGTATTCTTCCTTTGTCCCAATAACCTGGAGCGCCGGACGAATGGTATCGGCATATTTCCGGGCGAATCCCGAAATAAACGCGTCTGCTTCGCCGGTTTCGACCATCATACATCCAAAGTAATCGCGATTATACATGTTCTCCAAAGCTTCGTCGAACCCCATTCCTTTACGCTGGCGCTTTTCGAACAAGATGCCCGCAAACACATGCCGTTTCTCGTCCGAAACATCGTGATAGATATCGATAACCGGAATGTCTGCCAAATCAAGTTTGCTTTCTTCCAGGATTTTCTGAATTTCATGGTGGTTGCCAAGCAAAATGGGCCTGGCAATTCCCTGATCGGCCACAAACCGGGCCGCCTTGAGTATTTTCAAATTATTGGCATCGGCAAAAACTACTCGTTTCGGATTTTGCTTGGCTTTTTGACAAATGGTCATGATCAGCTTATTCTCGAAACCTAAGCGGGTACTTAGTTCCCGTTCGTATTCGTCCCAATCCTCAATCGGTTTACGGGCTACTGCCGATTCCATAGCAGCGCGGGCTACTGCCGGGGCCACGGTTGTAATTAACCGCGGGTCGAGAGGCTTCGGGATGATGTAGTCTTTCCCGAACACTAAATTCTTCAGGTTATAAGCTTTTGTTACCAACTCGGGGACATCTTCCTTGGCCAGGGCTGCCAGCGCTTTAACAGCAGCGATCTTCATCTCTTCATTAATCTCGCGGGCCCGCACATCCAGTGCTCCCCTAAAAATAAACGGGAAGCCCAGTACATTATTGATCTGGTTCGGATAGTCGCTTCGCCCGGTGGCCATAATGATATCATCGCGGGCACTGCTTGCCTCTTCGTACGAAATTTCCGGGATCGGATTGGCCATGGCAAACACGATCGGATTGGGAGCCATGGTTCGGATCATATCCGGAGTAACCAGCTTCCCGACCGAAAGCCCAAGAAACATGTCGGCGCCGACCAAAGCGTCGGCCAGCGAGGTATACTGCTCTTGTGTGGCAAATTGCCGCTTAGCCGGGTTCAGGTCGCTCCGGTTAACGGCTACAACACCCTTGCTGTCGAACATGACCATGTGTTCCTTTTTCACGCCCAGCTTTTCGTACATTTTGGCACACGATATGGCCGCAGCTCCTGCTCCGCAGATAACTATCCGGATCTCTCCGATCTTTTTCCCAACCAGTTCAAGAGCGTTTAGCAGGCCGGCCCCGGAAATGATGGCTGTTCCATGCTGGTCGTCATGGAAAACAGGAATATCGAGCATCGCTTTCAGTTTTTCTTCCACATAAAAACATTCCGGAGCTTTAATGTCTTCCAGGTTAATACCGCCGAAAGTTGGGGCGATGGCCCTTACCACCTCGATTAATTGATCCGGGTCTTTCTGATCGACCTCGATATCGAACACATCAACATCGGCAAAAATCTTGAAAAGCATACCTTTCCCTTCCATCACCGGCTTCCCTGCCAACGGGCCAATATCGCCCAGCCCCAGTACTGCCGTTCCGTTCGAAACAACAGCTACCAAATTTCCTTTTGATGTGTAGCGGTACGCATCTTCCGGGTTCGTTTCTATTTCGCGACAAGGTTGGGCAACTCCCGGAGTATAAGCTAACGAAAGATCGTATTGGGTTTCGTGGGGTTTAGTCGGGACCACCTCTATTTTGCCGGCTCTCCCCTTCTCATGGTACCTCAGAGAATCTTCGTAAACAGAATTTTTCATAAACTCAGGTTGAAAAACGTTTTTGCAGAACAGAAAACAAGAAAGCGATGCCGCCGCCTCTGAAGATCTGTCAACATGAAAATGTTGATTTTTAGTCGTCATTTTTAGTTACGATTATCGTCAGGGATTGGTTCTCAAAAACATAATCGAAATGCGCATGGCCCCGAACGAGATAAAAAAAACTGCCCCAAGATGAATTGAGACAGTTTTTGTATTTCAAATACTTTGTATTCAAACTTACCAGCTTCCGCCAGCGCCGCCGCCACCAAAACTTCCGCCGCCAAAACCACCGAAGCCACCGCCACCGCCGCCGAAGCCGCCAAAACTTCCGCCGCCGTGATGAAAATTATCCCAAGCTCCCCGGTGTGAATTACGGGATGCATTCATCATGCCCATCGCAATCCAGAACGGGAGGCTACTTCCTCCGGAATAAAACCTGCGGCTGCGACCGCGAATAACCGACATGACAACAGCTACAAATGCGATGATAATGAAGATGAGTGCACCTCCGCCACCTTCATTGCCCGAAGCTTGCCGGTGATACTGTTCGGCCGAAAATTCTCCGGCAGCCAGCTTCATCAGCACGTCGGTTCCAGCACGCAAACCACCATAAATATCACCTTCTTTGAAACGGGGGATCATTTCCCGGTCAACGACATCGCGATTGGCTATTGCATCCGGAATAGCGCCTTCTAAACCGTAACCTACGGCAACAAAAACCTGACCTTTTTCGGTTGCTGTTTTCGGTTTGAAAATGATGACAATCCCATTGTCTTTATCTTTTTGTCCAACGCCCCATTTTTCGCCAAGTTTAAACGAATAATCAGCAATGTCGGTTCCTCCCAGATCGGGAACAGTCACCACAACAATCTGATTGCTTGTTTGCCGGGCAAAATCCTCCAGTTCGGCTTCAAATTGCCGGACCTCTTCGCTACTCATGACGTTGGCCAGGTCGTTCACCAGGCGGGGCGGATTGGGGCGCTCGGGGATATCCTGCGCACACGTTGCCCCAACCACAAACAGCAATGCCAGTAGAAACACGATCTTCGTCATCAGCTTAGTTTTTTCCGAATGAGATTTCATCCGACAATTCATTGACATCATCTTTTTGGTATGGGAAGTGGGACTTCAGTTGTTCGCCGGCCATCAGGATGCCCGCAATTAAGCCTTCGGCCATTAATCCGAGTTTAAACTTTTCGACCATCAGCTCTTTGGTTGCGTCCCAGAAATCGGAAGGCACGCGGGCGTTAATTCCGGCATCGCCCAAAATGGCAAACTTCCGGTCTTCAATGGCCAGATAGAACAGGACTCCATTGCGCAATTGAGTTTGATGCATTTTCAGCTTTTCAAACACGTATGCAGCACGGTCAAGCACCTCGGCCTTGCAGTTTTTTTCGACATGCAACCGAATCTCGCCAGATGTATTTTTTTCAGCCTGTTTGATTGCCTCGACAATCTGCTGTTTTTCCTGATCGGTTAAAAAATCTTCAACGGCCATGGCTGGTTTTGTTTGTTCCTGCATTGTTGCAATGCAGATTAGAATTTAACTTCAGGAGCTTTTTCGGCGCCTTGTTCGGCTTCGAAATAAGCTTTCTTTTCGAACCCGAACATTCCGGCGAAAATATTGCGTGGGAATTTCCGGATATTCACGTTATAGGCCTGGGCGGCTTCATTGAATTTCTGGCGCTCAACCGTAATGCGGTTTTCGGTGCCTTCAAGCTGAGCCTGCAAATCCAAAAAATTCTGGTTCGCTTTCAACTCCGGATATTTTTCGACCACCACCATCAGGCGGCTCAACGCCGAGGTCAGGCCAGACTGTGCGTCCTGAAAATTTTTCAGCGACTGGGCATCCAGATTTTGCGGATTAATATTTACCGACGTCGCCTTTGCCCGGGCTTCTATCACCTGGGTCAGAGTTTCCTTCTCAAAATCGGCATAACCTTTCACAGTATTTACAAGGTTCGGGATCAGATCGGCACGGCGCTGATAAACATTTTCAACCTGCGACCACTGCGCCGAAACAGCCTCATCCATGCTAACCATGCTGTTATAAGCATTCTTTACTGATGAATATCCTAAGAAAATTACAACGGCAATAACTGCCAATACAATCCAAATCTTTTTCATTTTTACTTTATGGGTTTATGTTTTTGTATAAATTTTTCCATGTTGGTCCGTACAATTTTCGTAACAGGTTGAACTTTTCAATCAATTTCTCACTGTATTTACGGAATAGCCCTTTGTTTATTCTCGGTTAAATGTTTACTCACACGACTATTTCGTCAAAAATATACGAAAATATCGAACTCTTTTTACTCCGGATAGCTCCGGTCCGGAGCCTGTGATGATAATCTTCCGGCGATAATTACTTCATTATGGTGGTTTCATAAGTAAATATTGTTGTTAAAATATTGAAATTTAGGTGTGTACTTATGGAACTCCATGCCTTGAAAATTAGCTTCTCTAATAATATTTACATGGTCTTTGGTGCCACCACCATAAATTTTGTTACCGTGGCATGTTCGTTTCATTCGTGTAAATTTTCAAAGCAGGTTCGTAAAATTTTCGTAACAGCTCTTGCTTTTCAATCAAATTAGCACCGACATGGAATAGCCATTTGTACATTTTCGGTTGGTGTGAACTTTGGGGCACATGGCTATTTCATGGTTCAATCTTAAAAATCAATGATTGATATTACGTTGGCAAATGTTACAAAACTGCCCCTTAAATTAGCTATTTTATCGGGGAATATCGCAATTTTACCGTTAATCCTACGTATTCAAAAGGCGAACCAAACAGAAATAGTCATGACAACTGCCGATTTTAAAGCCCAACTAAGAGAAGGCATCCCGGCGATCCTTCCTCCGGTTAAAGAACGCCAGGATCATATCAATCATGCGCCCCGCCGAAAAGACATCCTGTCTCCGGAAGAAAAAAAGCTGGCCCTGAAAAATGCCCTTCGGTATTTCCCCCCGGAGCAACATGACATTCTGGCACCCGAGTTCCTTCAGGAACTGAACGAATATGGCCGGATTTATATGTACCGTTTCCGGCCCGACTATGAAATGAAAGCCCGTCCGATCGGCGATTATCCGCACCGGTCGGTGCAGGCAGCCTCGATCATGATGATGATCCAGAACAATCTGGATCCAGTCATAGCCCAGCATCCGCACGAACTTATCACGTATGGGGGTAACGGGGCTGTCTTTCAGAATTGGGCACAATACCGGCTCACCATGAAATACCTGTCGGAAATGACCGACAACCAAACCCTTGTGATGTACAGCGGGCACCCGATGGGGCTTTTCCCGTCGCATCCGGATGCTCCCCGCGTTGTGGTCACGAACGGTATGGTTATTCCCAACTACTCCGGGAAAGACGATTATGAGCGGATGAATGCCCTCGGGGTAACCCAATATGGGCAGATGACTGCCGGTTCGTTTATGTATATCGGTCCGCAGGGAATTGTACACGGAACAACAATCACGGTTTTAAATGCAGCACGCATGCACGGCGACGGGCAGATTCGCGGAAAAGTTTTTGTCACTTCCGGACTGGGAGGTATGTCGGGCGCCCAGCCCAAGGCCGGAACGATTGCGGGGCTTATCACGCTGGTAGCCGAAATCAACCCCAAAGCAGTTGAAATGCGGTATCAGCAAGGGTGGGTTGACGAAGTTTTTGCCGATCTCGATCATCTTTTGCGCCGACTGCAATCTGCCCGTCAACGTGGCGAAGCCGTTTCGCTGGCCTATTTGGGAAATGTGGTTGATTTATGGGAACGGCTGGCCAGCGAACAAATTCACGTTGATTTGGGATCAGACCAAACCTCGCTGCACAATCCGTTCGCCGGAGGTTATTATCCGGCAGGATTGTCGTTTGAAGAATCGAACCGGATGATGGCCGAAAATCCCGGACTGTTTCAGGAAAAAGTTTATGAAAGTTTGCGCCGGCAGGTAAAAGCCATCGAGAAACTTTGCAAACAGGGTATGTATTTCTGGGACTATGGCAATGCTTTTTTACTGGAAGCCGGACGGGCCGGAGCCAATGTTTTTACCGAAAAAGGCGCCTATCGCTATCCGTCGTATGTTCAGGATATCATGGGCCCGCTGTTTTTCGATTATGGGTTCGGGCCATTCCGTTGGGTTTGTACCTCGTGCGATCCGGATGACCTTCAGAAAACCGATGAGATTGCGGCACAGGTACTTGAAAAAATTGCCCAATCTGCACCTTCCGAAATTATTCATCAATTAAACGACAACATTCACTGGATAAAAGAAGCTGGCAAAAATAAGTTGGTCGTTGGCTCCCAGGCCCGCATTTTATACGCCGACTGCGAGGGCCGCATCCAAATTGCCGAAGCATTCAACCAAGCCATTAAATCCGGCGCAATTAAAGCTCCGATTGTCCTTGGGCGCGACCACCACGACGTTTCCGGAACCGACTCGCCGTATCGGGAAACGTCAAATATTTATGATGGTTCGCAGTTTACTGCCGACATGGCTGTGCAAAATGTTATTGGCGACTCGTTTCGGGGAGCTACCTGGGTCTCGTTGCACAATGGAGGCGGCGTTGGCTGGGGCGAAGTAATCAACGGCGGCTTTGGTTTGACAATTGATGGGAGCGAAGAGGCCGGCCGCCGCCTAAAGCAGATGTTATATTGGGATGTGAACAACGGCATTTCAAGGCGAAGCTGGGCCAGAAATAACCCGGCATTGTTTACCATTAAACGAGCCATGGAACAAAATCCGGAGCTAAAAGTGACCTTGCCTTATTTTACTGACGAGGCCAAACTGGATAAGATTATGGGAGACAGAGGCGTTTAAGCAGCATGGCTTTTATTCTTCCGAACCGTAAACGAGATGGTTGTTCCGGTTCCCCTCTTGCTGTCAACCTTAATTTCGCCACCATCTTTGGTTATAAACTCATGGCAAAGGATCAGGCCTAAGCCGGAGCCTTTTTCATGGGCTGTCCCATACGTTGAAATATTTTGGTGCGGATCGAACAGCAACGGGATTTTTTTCTCTTCAATTCCTACGCCCTCGTCAATGATGGAAATCCGGACTTTTTCGCCTTCATCGGTTGCCTTTATTTTCACAACCCCGTCGGCAAACGAAAATTTGATGGCATTTGAAATCAGGTTGCGAAGAATCAGGTTTAGCATGTTCTGATCAGAATACACCTCATAATCGTATTCACCTTCGGCAACCAGTTGAATTCCTTTGTTTTCGGAGAAACGAGAATTCAGCAGAATGTTATTATCTATAACCTGTTTTAGTTTAACCGGTTCGGGTTTGTATTCTATGCTTTCTTTTTGGGTCTTGGCCCAGGTCAGCAAATTATCCAATAAATAATAGGTCGAATCGGCTTCGGTCCGTAATTCGCTCAGAATCTGTTGACGGAGTTCGGCCGGAAACATTTCAGGAAAATCAACCAATTGCCCTAACATTTCGCGAAATGCTCCGATTGGGTTTCGCAAATCATGCCCGATAATAGAGAGGAACCGGTTCTTGGTCTCATTCACTTTTATTAATTCCTGATGCTGTTCCGAAATTCGTTTGTTCTTTTCATCCAGCAGTTGATTCGCTTTTTTCCGTTCGCGGTTCAACCGTATTACAACAACCGAAACAATGGTCAGCAATACAATGCCGATGATTAAGATCCGGGCAACCATTTGCTGTTTCTTAATCTGAAGATCCTTGATCTCGTTATCTTTTTGCAGAAGTGCAATCTCTTTTTCTTTCAACTTTAAATCCAGTTCCGACTGCAATACAGTCAAGCGCGTTGATTGCCGGTCGTTAAACAATGAATCTTTTACCTGAACATGTTTCTGCAAGAAATGGTAAGCTTGCCGGTAATCGCCTTTCCGGACCATGATTTTCGACTGAAGCAGGGTCAATTGTTCAATGATATCCGGAATACCGACCTTTTCTGCCAATACCTCGCTTTCCAGGGCCAGGGACTGCGCTTCGTTATAATTGCCATTTCGGAACTCAACTTCGGCTAGAACCCGTTTCCCACGCGAAATTCCTTCAGCCATCGCGTTTGGTTCGAAAATGTCAAGCGATTTATGGGCAAACTGGTGGGCTTCATTAATATTCCCCAGTTCCAGATTAGCCTCAGCCAACCCAATGTAAACAACGGCTTCATTTAATTTTGACTGAATGCTTATGGCCAGCTCGAGCGACAGGTTATAGTATTTAATAGCATCGGAATAACGGCCTTTATCTTTATAGATCTCTCCAATATTATTCAACGAAGTAACTCGCCCGACCTTGTCATGGAGCTCTTCAAAATATGAATCTCCTTTCAGATAATAGTCCAAGGCTTTATCTAAGTTGCCCCACGAGTGATAATTAACCGCAATATTCATTAATGTGCGGCTAATAAGCTGACGATTGTTGATTTCTGTAAAATATTTAAGGGCTTCCTGAAAAGCTTCCAGTCCATCAGCCCACTGCCCCTGATTGGTATAAATCGCACCTAAGTTAAACCGTACCATGGCCACCCGATCGGGCAAATTTGCGGCTACAGCCTTATCGAGTGTTTGATGGAACAAATCGAGAGCCTGTTTGTAATCGCCGGTGTTCATATAAAAAACAGCCAGCGAATTTAAGCCGGTACATTCCTCTTCCAGGTTTTTGTTTTCGCGCGCTATTTGTAACCCTTGATCCGTAAATTTTTTACCTTTCTCAAAATCACCGCTAAACAAATATCCGGCGCCAATCATTAAATTGGCTATCCCATCTTTTGAATGATTGTCAAGCTCTTTCCCAAGAGCTAATATCTTCTCTCCAAATTCAACCGATTTTAATGGGGATACATATAAATATTCTTTACCGGCCTCCACATACAGCGGAAGCAGGTCTGCGCCTGTTTTTACCTGGATCAGATTTTTCAGGCTATCCAGTTTAGGCGTTTGCGCCACCAGGCAAAGCCATTGCCCAAAGAAAAAAACAAGCAGAATAAGATATTTTCGCCAGTTCCGAATCACAGCATCATATAAATCCGGTTTTAAAAATAACCGGATTTATATGATGCACAAAGAAATTTTACAAAAAGATTAGCGAATAGAGCCGGTTAACCTCACTTTTTAACTCATCAATCCCAAATGCTCGACTTTTACGAATAGACTCACGACCATCAAAAAATACCAGAATGGTTGGTGCAGTAAAGACCCGGTAGTCTGCCGCCAGAGACGGGAAATCGGTCATGTCGGCAAATACCATCCTTAGCCGGGGAAAATTCGTCCGGACCATTTCTTCTACCTTGGGTTTTAATACCCTGCAGACAGTACATTCCGGGGTTGAGAAATAAACCAGCAAAGCGGGCTCAGACACGAGTAAATGCTGAAGGCTGTGAATATCTCGAAGTGCTTCCATGTGTTAAAACTGACCTGTACCCAACAACACAAGCGTACAGGCAATTTCAGTTTTGATCCCCGCCTGATTTGCTTTTCGAATGAACTCAGGATTTTCGGTCCCCGGGTTAAAAATGATCCGCCGCGGCTTAAGGCCGATTATATATTCGTAATATTCAGGCTGATTCTTGGGCCCGACATATAAGGTCACGGTATCGAGCTGCGGGATATCTATTTTGTCTGTTTGAAAATTTACTCCGGCTACTTCTCCGGGTTTTAAGCCAATGGCCGTCACCTCGTGACCGTGATCAACCAACTTTTTTATGGCTCTATACGAATATCTTTCCGGATTTTCACTGGCTCCGATAATTAGTGTCTTCATTGTTCAATTCAAAAAAAAATTACAACAAGAAACCAACAATATGAAATAATGTTCATCGGAAAGGCAAAAACGAGGAATCAGAAACGCTCCAGCAAAACCACTGCGTAGGCCGAAATGCCTTCTTCCCGGCCCTCAAACCCGAGCTTTTCGGTAGTTGTCGCTTTTACCGAGACATTTTCAGGGTCAATTCCCAGGACCTCGGCCATTTTTTCCTCCATCAGCGGGATGTAATCTTTCAGCCTGGGTTTTTGTGCGGCAATCGTTGCATCGATATTTACAATGCGGTAATGCTTAGTGGCTATCAGTTCATTGGTCCGGACAAGCAGAATTTTGCTGTCGATGTTTTTAAACTCTCCGGAAGTATCGGGGAAATGATACCCGATATCGCGCATTTTGGCCGCTCCCAGCATCGCATCGCAGATGGCATGGATCAGCACATCTCCATCTGAATGGGCCACTGTTCCCTTGGAATGGGGAACAAGAACACCGCCCAGCCAGAGGGTTTCTCCCTCAGCCAGGCGGTGTACGTCATATCCGTATCCAATTCGGAGATTTGTCATTATCGGCGTTGTTTGCGGAATGCCTCAAAGTCGAATGCCAGCGAGAACCGCAAGGTATTTTCAAGCGGGTTGTTTCGCTCTGTAGGCAGCAAATAGGAGAAGTCAAGTGCAAAAACATTCATTTTTAAACCTGCACCAACGGTAAAATACTTCCGGTTCCCTTTTGTTTCGTATTCATAAAAATATCCCGCGCGGATGGCAAACTGTTCGTTATACCAATATTCGGCGCCAGCCGAGAGGGTGATTTCCTGAAGCTCTTCTTTAAATCCGCCCGGGGCATCGGTAAACGAACTGAAAATACCTCCGATAACTGATTTTTCGGAACCCAAACCCGTTAGTACATCTCCGTTATTAATGGCGGTTGTGTCCGGAGTTGGCACCAGCAGCTTATTGGCATCGAACGTAAAGGTAAGCGTGTTGTATTTATCAACTTCGGTTTTATAGGCAGCCCCCAGTTTCAGGTTTGTCGGGATAAAGTCTTTCACAGCGCCTTCGGTATATGAAATTTTACTACCAATATTCGAAATATTCATACCGGCAGAAAATGTATTGCGTTTCCGGTTTGCACGAAATTCGTTCTGGTAGTAAAAAGCCACATCGGCAGCAAAAGACTGGCCGGCATGCGATGCAACGCCATTTACTTCCTGCCCCCCGGTCAAATCAGATCGGATATAGCGGATTGACACAGCTCCGGAAAAATTATCCGAAAGCAACCGGGTATAACCGAAGTCCAATGCAAATTCATTCGGGCTTTGTTGTCCCATTGCATCGCCATAATCACTATAAAAAGAGATATCGCCAAGCGCAAAATAACGAAGCGACCCACTGATAGTTTGCTGCTTATCCAATTGTTTGTAGCCAACCAGATAAGCCAGGTTAATGTCAGATACGAGATTGCGCAACCAAGGAGAGTACGAAAGCCCCACTCCCATTTCACTTTCACTGAACGCATATTTGGCAGGGTTCCAGTGTTGCGAATACACATCGGGAGAGGTTGCCACGCCGGCATCGCCCATGGCGCCGGCACGCGAATCAGGAGCGATTGTTAAAAACGGCACGCCGGTGCTAATGGTATTCGCTCCGGTGGTTGATGTTTTCTGGGCAACCACCTGGTTAAACAAACCTGCACATATCAATAAAGCAATAAGTAGTAGATTTCTCATGTTGATTTTTATTCTATCGAAATTTTAATTTGCAAATATAAACTTTTGTGCACGAGTCGGACTGAAGCAGGTAACTCAATTTCTAAACGAGGTTTTCAATAAAAAATTATAGCGCCCCGACTATTTACTTAGAAAAAATAAATTTCCCGGCCACCGAGCTTTTTTTCCCATCTCCGCTTTGAATAAGTAAGCGATAAACATATAAGCCCGACCGAAGGTTTGCAACCCGTTGCAGCGGATGCCATTCGATTGCTCCAGCCGATATTCCATCGGAAGTTACCCACGTGTCAAACTGGTCGATGACCGAACCGTTCGAATTATAAACCTGGACGCGGACATCAAATGATTCGTCGGGCTGATTATGCGAGAACCGAAAGAAGACATGATCGGTTACCGGATTGGGATAGCAATCATGCAAAGTTACCCTGAAATCATCCTTTACAACAAACGAGATTTCCACCTCGGTCGAGTTATTCAACACATCCCAGACTTTAACTCTCAACCTATGAACACCTTCAGCTAAGCCTGTAAGCGGATATACAATTGTTCCGCTGGTATAACTGTCCTTGTTATACTGGAAATAATCGTTCAGGACAATCGTATTCGAGTAGTCATCGTCCAACACCGCGGTAACATCGTGCCCGATGCCGGTCCCAACCGTATTAATGCCAGTTGCATCGCTCACATAGGCCAGCAATACCGAGTTGGAGCTCACCTTGTCATTATCCTTGAAATTTGTTGAGTTGAGATATAGCTTTACCTCAGGCCCATCTGAATCAGACAAAACATTACCGGATGTTCCGCCAATGTTGAAACCGTTGTAAACACCGTTAGCATCAATCTGCCCGTTATCGGCATAATATAAAATTTTTCCCTGCCCCGTTTTAAACGAAATATCTTTGGGAACGAAAAAAGAATACTCGAAAACACCATTTTTTACAGTTGCCAATCCTTTAAATATAACATTACTCTGCATGGTATATTCCATTGGCTTTTCGCCGCCATTCCCCAGTGTTTCCATATTAACGGCCTTATCGTAAACCATCGGAATAATCTCGCCATTAAAGTCATCCAACTTATTTCCGGCATAATCTGCAATGTACCCTGAAACGGTTACTTTACTTAAGCTTCGGATAGTATCGTTCAGTTCGGCGGCAGATTTCCCGTTGATGGTTTCGGTAAGCACTTTATACCGGGGAATGGAGAGCCTTAATGCCGGATCGGCCAGCAAGGTGAAATTACGCTTGTTAGTACCTGTGTTCGATGCAGCCTTTGCCAGTCGCATTACATCGCCCAATCGGAATACATTTCCATCCTGATCCCGCTCAAACACATAATTAAAGAACTTGGAATTCAGGTTGAAATTTGCTCCGGAATAAACAACCCGGCTTGTCGAAAACAAGCCAACGCCACCACCTTTCTCATTAAACAGGATATATTCTCCGGCAGAAGTTTCATCCCCATCAAACCGGCTAAACTCGCAGGTTGCGGTTACAAAAACCGGCAACTTCTTCGAATTGGTCCAGGCCTGAATCTCCGGAATCCCCAATACATTTTCCTCGGCCAGATATTTTTCATTGGCATGGCCGGTATAGTTCAGTAACAAAGCACCTTCTTTTACCCGTTTGTTGATGGCATCGGTTACCTCCGGATATTTCTCGCCTCCGGTTGTAGCAACCTGCTTGTAGGCATCAAAATAAATTTTGTCGGTATACAGCTCCGGATGGTTTGCATTTACATATGTAGCCAGTGTTTCGGCCTGGCTCATGTGCAAATTACCATCTTCATCGTCGGCAATAAAACACACTGCGTTTCGCCAATTACCCAAGGCGCCAGCACCGGTATAGTTTGCTATCTTATCGACAACAACCTGGGCCTCGGCCAACGTCCGCGAAGGGATACGTCCGATCCCTAGGTCAATAATCCCGGTTGATCCGCCTTCAGATTCATCGAGCAAAACAAAGAAATCATCCGAAACAAACGATTCGGTTGGTAAAATGGAATTGTCTGATTGGTAAGTTGGCAGGCAATTGGCCCCTCCGCGCAAAATATTGCGATTGTCGTAACTACCATCGCCCACTAATAAAACATACTTTAATTTACTCGATTCGCCGCTTTTACCCTTTTCATATAGCATCCTGATGAAATTCCGGATGCCGGCCGCATCCGGCGCGCCCCCCGAAAATTCATTGTAAATTTTATCCGGAGTTACCACTTCTACATCCATTCCGTCATTCGAACGGTGTATCGCTGCAATTTCATTGGCTGCCGGCAAAAACGTTGAATTCGAAACAATCAAAAAATCCGGAGCACTTAATCCGTGCAGGTTCTGGGTCGCGATTTCTGCTACTTTTTCCGGTTCCGAAAAATCTCCATCCGTTCTAAACGCAACATATTCTTTTAAACTACCGTCACCTTTTACTTTAAAAACAGCCTGTGTTCCGGAGAGCGAATACGGTATAATCCGGGAATTTGTAAAATCAGTAACATCCAGAATTTTAGTCGTAGAAGAAGCATTTGATAAAGTCAAATTACTGATAATACCCGTTGCAGAAGCTGCCACATCTCTGAAAAAGACAACCCCCGACGACAAACTCAGATTACTTTTATAATTCAGGCAGATATAGTCAAGCCAGGCTTCTGATTGTGAATTATTTGCAGAATATGTAAGTTTTACAGACAAATCGGCAGAAGTCAATGTTTTTGAAAGGTCCGTGACCCTGTCGCTGGCATAAGCAGCCGTTATATCGCTCATGGTGACTCCGGAAAATGCCATCGTGCCGGCAGCAGAACCATTCAGGGCAATGCTCATCGCGCTTGTTGCCGACGACCGGGCTGCAGCATTTACCCGGATGCGAACTGGCGAAGACAAATCAGCGTTTGTCAGACTAAAAGTTATTGTTTGGGATGCCCCTGGCAAAAAACGCTCCCCAAACCAGCGGCTTCCCGATTCAAGCAAATTTACCGACTCTAGTTCATGTAACTGATAATCATCAAATGTGGCCGACTGCCGCGAAGCATTCTCAGTTATTTCCTGTGCCTGTTGGGCGATAGCCGGGGTCTGAGAATCGGTCAGATAAAAGTACGTTTCAATTGCATACGGGTTTTGCCCTGGTAAAAACAGGCCTGCGGTTGAATTGTATGCCCACGAAATGGTTCCGGTCGAATAAAAAAATATGCAATCTTTCCCATTTTTATCTTTCCCCCTTACAAAAGCATACGGCGACAAATCATCCGTTACTGGTTCATTGTTCATTACCGGCAAAACATAACCTCCGTTCCCAAATAACGCGACCGATTCAGGGTTTGAGAAGCCCCACTCCCTTAGCTTATCATAAGTAATTTTAAAAATACCCCGATTGGCTGTTTTAATTTTTATCCATTTACCAGCGTTCAAAACCGATGAATTTTTCCACGCAGAAGAAACTTTTGCCGACTTTAAACCTGCATATTCTGAAATGTGAATGGAAAACGAAATGATTCGTTTGAGTTCATTTTCAGTCCGGACAAAAGGCAACAACATAAATTGCAAAATCGGTTTTCCGCCCGAAAAACCAACTACTCCGTGCCAAACAACCGAATCAGGGATCTGTTGGTAATCCGAAACAGAACCGGGAGATACACTTTCGTATCGTATATTTTCTACCCTCACTGACACATTTGACGACGAAAGCCATATGTTTTCCTCATAAACCGGCACTTTAAAGGTTTCTGAAAACACAGCCCCTCCAAATGCTAACGATTTGAATGTCCCTTCAGTTGAAGCTACCCAATTAATTGCACGATCAAAGCACTGAGCCTGAGCAAGGTAAAGAGTGAAGATTAAAACTATCGAGAGAAAAATTCTGGTCATCGTTCAGGTTTTGTGATTGCAACTCTTTAAACGTCCGCAGTTTTTTGTTATTGCTTTTCTTATTCTTGTCAGTTCAATTTTATAATTTCGCACGCGCTGTTCAGCAATTTCTGCAAACAAATTATGACAGACAAAAATAGCAAGTAACAAGGATAATCCTTGAAAAAAAGATTAAAAGCACGAACAATAAGAATTCAACAATTTAGTTATATTTGTGAGTGTTAAATAAAAATTGAAAAGAAAATCACAATGAGATACAAAGCCATATTGATACTGAGTCTTGCAGTTAGCATGACGACAGGATGCAAAATCTTTGGAGGTGGTAAAGGAAATTCGGGTTCTTCTCATTCAACTGGATGGAGCTATGGTGATCCTGACAATGGCGGGTTTCAGGCAGATCAGAATTATAAGCAGGAAACAGGGCCTGGATTAGTCTTCATCCAGGGAGGTACTTTTACCATGGGCCGCGTTGAGCAGGATGTCATGTATAACTGGGACAATACGCCCCGTCGTGTCACTGTTGCATCATTCTACATGGACGAAACAGAGGTATCAAATCTGGATTATCGCGAATATCTTTACTGGCTGAAACGTGTTTATCCCAATGCCCCCGAAAAATATCGCGCAGCCCTTCCCGACACATTGGTGTGGCGCGAAGAACTGGCCTATAATGAGCCATATATCACCAACTACCTCCGTCACCCGGCTTATGGCAATTATCCGGTGGTTGGCGTGTCTTGGTTACAGGCAGATGCTTATTGCAAATGGAGAACCGATCGGGTAAACGAGAATATTCTGATACAAAGAGGGATCCTCAAACCGGATAATTCGCAAAATGGGCAGAACGTATTCACAACCGAAACGTACTTGGCCGGAATGTACCAAGGCAGTGAAGGGAAAAAACAACTGGAGGATGCGAGCGGGAACCCACGAAAAGTACGTTGGGAAGATGGTCTGCTCCTCCCAAACTATCGCCTCCCTACCGAAGCTGAATGGGAATATGCAGCTTTGGGGCTTATTGGAAATGCCGAAGGCGAGTTACTGACCGAACGCAAACTATATCCGTGGAATGGCTCTTACTTAAGAGATAAAAATAAAAAGAACCGAGGCAAAATGCTCGCAAACTATACCCGTGGCCGTGGCGACCTGATGGGTATGGCCGGAGCACTTAACGACAATGCTGATATTACAGCGCCTGTGAACTCCTACGAACCAAACGACTACGGCTTATACTGCATGGCCGGCAATGTGAACGAATGGGTGTACGACGTATATCGCCCGCTTTCTCAAAACGATGTCGCCGAGTTCCAGCCTTTCCGCGGTAATGTATTTACCAAATACAGAACCGACGCTGACGGCAAATTGGTTCGCGACGAGTTTGGACAGCTCATCAAAGACACGATTTACGATGCCCGAAACTTCGAAGATGGAGATTACAGGTCGCAAATCATTGAAGGTGATGACTGGACTGTTGCCAAAGAAAATTCGAAAACAAAAGACATGTATGTCCAATCAGAACAACCAGCCCAATTCTCTTCCCTGATTACCGACAATGCACGTGTTTACAAAGGCGGATCCTGGAAAGATCGTCCGTACTGGCTGGTTCCCGGCACTCGCCGTTATCTGCCGGAAGACAAATCGGCTAACGACCTCGGATTCCGTTGTGCCATGACACGTGTTGGCAGTCCTGAAGGATTTTAAAACAAAAACCTATAAATAACGATAAAACCTCATTTGAAAAAATGGGGTTTTATTTTATCTGCAAGTTCCATGAATACAGAATCACTTTATAACATATTCCGACAATTCCCGACTGTAACAACCGACTCAAGAAATATCCCGGCCAACAGTATCTTTTTTGCCCTGAAAGGCGAAACATTCAACGGGAACCAGTTTGCTGAAGAAGCGCTCCGGAAAGGTGCCGCCTTTGCTGTTGTCGATGAGCCGGCTTACCAAAAAATCAATGACCGGATTATACGGGTTGAAAATGTGCTCAGAATGCTTCAGGATTTGGCACGTTTTCACCGCAGGCAATTGGGCCTGCCGATCCTTTCGATTACCGGGACCAACGGAAAAACAACCACCAAAGAACTTGTAGCGGCAGTTTTATCACGAAAATTCAAAACATCTTTTACCCAGGGAAACCTGAACAACCACATCGGGGTGCCTCTCACATTGTTATCAATGACTCCGGAAACTGAATTCGGGGTTGTGGAAATGGGCGCCAATCATCCGGGAGAAATTGATCAGCTCTGCCGAATTGCAGAACCCGACTTTGGACTTATCACCAACATTGGCAAAGCACACCTCGAAGGCTTTGGTTCTTTCGAAGGCGTCATCCAGACCAAAACAGAAATGTACCGTTTCCTTCAGGAGAAAAATGGCAAATGCTTTGTGAATGCGAATAACCCGATCCTGATGGAACATTCTAAAACAATGGACCGGATTACTTATGGCCAGGCAACTTCGAATTTCCTTGCCGGAGAATTGGCTGCCAGCGATTTTCAGGTCACAGCCAAAGCTTTGTTCCCCAAAGGATGGCTTTTCCTGAAATCGAAGCTCATTGGTGGATATAACGCCGAAAATATCCTGGCTGCTGCCTGCATCGGGAAATACTTTGGCGTTGACCCATTACAAATTCAGGAAGCCATCGCAAGTTATACCCCGTCGAATAACCGGTCACAGTTGATCCGGAAAGAAAAGAATACGATTATCATGGATGCCTACAATGCAAACCCGACCAGCATGTCGGCGTCGTTGAATAATTTCAGCCTGATCAGGCAAAATAACAAATGCGTGATATTGGGCGATATGCTTGAACTGGGCGAAGCATCGGCAGAAGAGCATCAAAAAATTGCAGACTTGGTATCGGGATTAGATCTCGAAAACATTTTCCTTGTTGGAAAGAACTTTATCGGAGTACAGGTTGCAGAAAAAACAAAGAAGTTCGAAAGTGTCGAACTTCTTTATGACTACCTAATTAAACAACCGATGGAAAACAGCCTGATTCTGATTAAAGGGTCCAGAGGAATTTGCCTTGAGAAAATATTGAACCTACTTTAATTCAGGCTATTTGACAAAATTCTAACTCACAAACTCTATCTGAAAATATCAATTTACAGGTTTATTTACTTTCAATACATCAGCAATGGCTCTTTCAAACGTACTTTTCGGAAGAGCTCCCATGGCCATTTGAGGTTGGCCTTCCTGCGGAACGAACAGCAGCGAAGGAATGCTCTGAATTCCAAACATCGCTGCAAGTTCGCGTTGTTCTTCAGTATCAACCTTATATATTACAATGCTGTTGCCATATTCCTGTTGCAATTCTTCCAGAATCGGAGCTACCATTTTGCACGGACCGCACCAATCAGCATAAAAATCAATCAAACAAGGAACAGAACCCTCGTATTTCCAATCTTTATTTTGCTCGTAATTAAATACTTTCGCCTTGAATGTTTCTTTGGTTAAATGTTCTAACATGACTTTAAAATTTTAATTATTCAAATATATAAATTTTTTAATATTTCAATATCAAGCTTTATGCCAATAAAATTTACACCTTTAAAATGGAAGCTCCACCACATTTAATTGTAATTTTGTCACGATTTAAAACAAATTGTCATATATAGTTATTTTCATTTATCTATTCCTGGTTATTGAAATTCATGAAAGAACACTTGCAACATCCTGTATTTTCGATCATTTCAGCGGTTGCAGACGAAGCTGGACTGGAAACATACGTAATTGGCGGTTTTGTCAGGGACCTGATCTTAAAAAGACCTTCTCCGGATATTGATATTGTTACCATCGGCAGCGGCATTGAACTGGCGCAGAAAGTAGCCAACCGGTTAGGTCCAGCCATCCATGTCAGTGTGTTCAAAAACTTTGGCACGGCTATGCTGAAATACCAGGAACTGGACGTAGAATTTGTGGGGGCCAGAAAAGAATCTTACCAACACGACTCCAGAAAGCCAATCGTCGAAGACGGAACTCTTGAAGATGATCAAAACCGGAGAGATTTCACCATCAATGCCCTGGCCATTTGTTTAAATCAGGAACGTTACGGTGAGCTGGTCGATCCGTTTGGCGGAATACAGGATATTGCCAACAAGATTATCCGCACCCCCCTGGAACCCGGCATCACGTTCTCGGACGATCCACTCCGAATGATGCGTGCAATCCGTTTTGCTACACAGTTACATTTTACAATTGAACCCAATACGTTGAACGCAATTAAAGACAACCGGGAACGGATCAAAATCATTTCGAAAGAACGGATTGCTGAAGAACTCAACAAGATAGTCATGTCAGATAAACCATCGGTTGGGTTCAAATTGCTAAACAAGACAGGACTACTTGAGCTCATTTTCCCGGAGCTTGCCAAACTGAGAGGAAGAGAAGAAATCGGCGGAATTGGTCATAAGGACAACTTCCTACACACGCTTGAAGTACTCGATCGCATCGTACCAAACACCAACAACCTGTGGCTCCGGTGGTCGGCCTTGTTGCACGACATTGCCAAACCGGCAACCAAAAAGTTTGTCGAAGGTCAGGGTTGGACATTTCACGGGCACAACTTTTTGGGGGCAAAAATGATCCCCAACCTTTTCCGGAAGATGAAATTCCCGATGAACGAGAAAATGAAGTACGTTCAGAAGATGGTCGATTTACACATGCGCCCCATTGTTTTGTCGGAAGAGGAAGTTACCGATTCGGCAGTTCGGCGGCTTTTATTCGATGCCGGCGAAGACATTGACGACCTGATGACTTTGTGCGAAGCAGATATCACCTCGAAGAATCCGGACAAAGCCAAACGGTTCTACAATAATTTCAGATTGGTCAGGCAAAAGCTGAAAGACCTTGAAGAACGCGACCATATCCGTAACTTCCAGCCACCGGTCTCTGGCGAAATCATCATGGAAACCTTTGGGTTAGCACCGGGACGCGAAGTGGGATTAATCAAATCAGCGATAAAAGAGGCCATCCTGGAAGGCGAAATCCATAACGACTACGATGAAGCCTATCATTTTATGCTGAAAAAGGCCGAAGAACTGGGATTAAAGCCGATTCTATAGTACAGGTTTATTTCTTCATCCATAATTAAATAGCTGATTATCCGAGTTTTAAATCGTGCAAAATAGAATTTCGCATGTTTTTTCGCACAATTCAGCATGCAACTTTTTCTGTTGAAAATCCTTCATCAAAAGTAAGCCTCCGGGATTTTACTCATCCCGAAGGCTTTCAACTCTTCTACCAATATTTCATCTGTATAAATTTTCAAAGTTGTTTCTTGCAATTTTCGTATCTATTTCTGTTTTTCAAACTAGTTTTTCAACGAGATGGAATAGCCATTTATACATTCCCGGCTGGTATAAGCTTCAGCTTTTATGGCTATTTCATCCGAATTAATATTTTCTGCTTTTTTCCGGGCGACGGCGTTTCTGGTCGCTATTGAAATCGCGGACTCCGCGCGAGCGCTGTGAACGATTGTCTTTCTGAAAACTGGTTCCCTCCACGCGGTCGACAACCAGCGTGTGCCCTTCCAACGAAACACGGCTCAGCGATTTGATAATCTCTTTCTCAAAATTGCTGTCAACCTCGAAGAACGAGAATTTTCGCTGAATGTCAATTTTCCCGATCTCGATGTTTTTCTTGCGGGTATATTCGTTAATTAGCCCGATCAGGGTCGAAGCGTTCAGGTTCTGTTTTTTGCCGGCATTGATAAAAAGCCTTGAAAAGCGCAACTTCTCGGTGCGGCGGCTTTCTTTTTTTTCTTCGTGAAACGCCACATTCAAGTCGCGGGCATTTTTATAATACGAGAGAAATTTATTGAATTCGACCGACACGAACCGCTTTACAATTTCTTTGGTATCCAGCCCTTCAAACTGTTCCAATATCTGCGGAAGGTACTGTTCAATCTGTGCATCGTTGGTCTCCACATTCACCACGCCGTTCACTAAGTGAAACAACTGTTTTTCACAGATTTCTTCTCCTGAAGGGATCATTTTCCGGATAAATTTCTTTCCGGATAGTTTTTCAATCTGCTTCAGTTTGCCGGTTTCTTTCATGTGCAGGATAGAAACCGAGATGCCGCTTTTCCCGGCGCGACCGGTACGGCCACTGCGGTGAATATAGACCTCCGGGTCGTCGGGAAGACTGTAATTGATGGCATGGCTCAAATCGCTCACGTCCAGACCGCGGGCAGCTACGTCGGTAGCCACGAGCATTTGCAGGTGACGCGAACGGAAGCGAGCCATCACCTGGTCGCGCTGGGCTTGCGACAAATCGCCATGCAATGCGTCGGCATTGTAGCCATCCTCAATCAGTTGCTCGGCCACTTCGCGGGTTTCGGTACGCGTACGACAAAACACAATCGCATAACAATCGGGGTAATTATCGGCGATGCGCTTCAAGGCTGCATATTTATCCTTGGCATGCACCACATAATAATGATGTTCCACATTCTCGGCCCCCGAGTTGCGCTTCCCAACAGCCAGTTCGTCCGGATTATTCAGGTATTTATCAGCCATTTCGGCAATCTCAGAAGGCATTGTAGCCGAGAACAACAGGGTTTGCTTTTCCGGTGGCGTGTTGGCCAGAATCGCGTCTAATTCTTCTTTAAAGCCAAGGGTCAGCATTTCGTCAGCTTCGTCGAGCACCATCCAGCGAATGTCGGACACGTCGAGCGCTTTACGTCGAATCAGGTCGTGAACACGCCCGGGCGTCCCAACCACAATTTGTCCGCCTGCTTTCAGGTCCCGGATTTGTTTGACAATATCAGCACCACCATAAACCGAGATAACCTTAATCCCCTGCTGGTATTTCGAAAAACGATCGAGGTCGCGCGAAATCTGCAAACACAGTTCTCGTGTCGGGCATAAAACCAGCGCCTGGACATTGTTATTCTGTGCCGATGCGTTATGCAACAATGGCAATCCGAATGCGGCTGTTTTCCCGGTCCCGGTCTGCGCCAGGGCCACCAGGTCGTTTTTATTGCTTAATAAATGTGGAATTGTTTTTTCCTGAATAGGCGTAGGATTCTCGAAGCCGATCTCCTGAATCGCCTTTAAAATTTCCGGTTTCAAACCGGTTTCGTTAAATGTCATTTTATTTGTTTCCTTTCATTAACCGGGCAGCAACAGGCTACCCTCCCGAATCAAGGCGACAGGTAAATCTCCTTCCTAACCCAGGCAAAAAGGAAACTGACCGACCCCTTCAAATCGGGCGCAAAGGTAGTTTTATTTTTGACTTTCAGCTACCACTTTATTATTTTAGCTGATTTTTAACGAATTAATCGAAAAGAATTAACATTGAGATGCATTACCGCTTCCCGGACAGGGCTCCGGCATCCCATTCATGGCGGTCAAAGTCCTCGTTCAGGCAATAGCTGGCTTTGTCATCTTCCATATTCATCTTCAGGATGTTCAGTGCCAGAAAGTTGATAATGATATTCTCGGCCCGGTAAAATGAGATATGAGCTGCCCGGGCATATTTCGAAACAGTTATCAGCAAGTTCTGGGTCAAATAATCAAGCAAAAATTTCTCGTCGTCCGAATAATTGATCAGAATACCTTTCGGACTTTTCTGTCGTTTCCAGACCTCGATCATGACTTTGGTGGCCAACAGATTTTCGTCGGCTTTCCGGTAATAAGCCCGCCATTTACCATTTTCGTCGCAGGCAAAATGCGGGCGTTCGGCGCTAGGCTCGATTTTTACCTCTAACACGGTTTTCCCTTCAACCAGGTGCTGCTTAACGGAAAACGGGATTTCAGGCTTCGAATAAATTTTAGCGGCCGCCTCAACCATGTAATATTCCTCGTCAGACCGCACTCCGGCAATGCTGCCGTTATCTTTCACTCCAATCAGTAAACGACCACCATCGGTATTGGCAAATGCCACCAACGAACGGGCAATTTTCCGGGAGTCGTTCACACAAAACTTAAAATCCTGCTGCTGATGCTCGCCCTGCTGAATAAGTTTAATTATGGAGCCTCCCCTCTCCCCTCCCATGGAGGGGAACGAAGAACCGGTATTCGGAGATTTTTTCATTCAGTTGTCGTTTTTTAGTTGCCATATGAAATAGCCATAAATAAACATTTATGGGTTATAGGAGCTTAAGCTCTTATGGCTATTTCATTCATCCGGGGTATCTGTTTTTCTGAGATAAATATAAATACCAGAAATCATCCTGCTGGCTCAGGGCCTTTCTCCCCTCGGGAAACGGGAAGGGGCTCTTACACCTCAATCCCAAACATGACCCGGGCCAGATACCCCAGTCCAAACGAAACCAGCCCTACTACGGTACTGAGCACCACCATTTCGGCGAATCGCTTTTTGAACGGCTGATCGTTGGCCACCGAAATGTAATAGGTGAACAGGAATACAATCAGGATGGAGTCGGCCAACGCCCAAATCAACGCAATAAATGGCGAGGTGAAAATCAGGTAAGGTGCCACTAAGAAAACTACGGCAATGAGGTAGGCAATCCCGGTAAAAACAGCCGATTTCCCCGCCATATCGGTACGCCCTTCGGTTTTGTTCGACAAGTACTCGGAGCTCGACATCGACAACGCCCCGGCAATTCCGGCAATAACCCCGGCCAAAGCTACCAGTTTGGTATTCTGCAGGGCGAACGTCAAACCTGCCAGCGTTCCCAAGATCTCAACCAGCGCATCGTTCAATCCCAATACGATCGACCCCATGTATTTCAGTTTATCTTCCTGAATCAGGCTTATCAATTGCTGTTCATGCTCATTTTCTTCGTGGGAGATCTGTCCGGCATCCGGAACTTCCGTGGCAATCAGGTTGTAATTCACCTGGGCCTTTTCTTCACCGCGCTCCATCAGTTTAAGGCCAAAGGTCAATCCAAAAATTCGAGAGATCCAGTAGTATTTGCGAATTTCGCTGTAACTTGGGTTTACCTCCTTCCCCGTATATTCATACCAGATTTTATAATGTTTCAGCTCGTCTTCGGCAATATTATTCAGCACCATCTTGTTCTCAGGATCTTTCACAAAACGGGCCAGTTTCTTATAAATATGATACTCGGTAACTTCGTTTCGCTGGGCCAGAATCAGTTGTTTCCTGACTTCCGGAGATATTGGTTTTTTGCTCATCGTTTTAATTTTTTAGCCATTCGTATAATTGATAACGCTCGGCCGACATGCCCATTTTTTCGTAAACGGCATGGGCTCCGGTATTGGTTTTATCGGCATAAAGCCTGATACCCCGAAGGGTTTCGGAAGTCTCGACATGCTTCCGGATGTGCTGGTACAAACAGGTAAAAACGCCCTGTCCCCGCCATTCTTTGCGCACATAAACCGACTGGATCCAGAGAACGGTCCCGTTGCGCCAGTCGCTCCACTCGAAGGTAGTCAGCAACGAGGCAATCACCAGTCCATCGGCTTCTACCACATAATAATCGCCCAACGATGGGTTTTGAAAAACAGCGGCAACTCCTTTTTCAACAGTTGGCCGATCAAGGGACAGATTCTCCGTTTCGAGCGCCATGGCAATCTGAAATTCAATAATATCGGGCGCATCGTACGGGTTTGCTTTTCGTACAAGAATCATTTTACAAAAGGTTTTGCGTAAAAATAATAAACTTCAACTTTGATTTGATTTTGAGTTTTTATTAATTCGTTCGCGGATGTTTTTTTATTCTCCGGAAAAACAGAACAATTTTAAGGAAACATGCAGACTAAAAAACAACTGCTGTGAGTAAAAAAGTAATCGTGACTTCACGGAACCCGGTTAAGATCGAAGCCGTCCGTTCCGGATTTGAACAAGCGTTCGACGATCAGCTCGAATATGAAGGAATTGCTGTTGAAAGCGGGGTTCCCGACCAGCCGATGAGCGACGAAGAAACCCGCGCCGGAGCTGTCAACCGGATCAAACGGGCCATGCTTCAGGCCCCGGATGCCGCTTTTTATGTAGGCATTGAAGGCGGAGTGGAGCCAACGACCAACGGGCTGACTGCTTTTGCATGGGTGGTTGTGTCGGACGGTAAAAAATGGGGAGAGTCGCGCAGCACTACCTTTGTCTTGCCCCCGCGGGTAGCCGAACTGGTATATCAGGGTTTTGAACTGGGCGAGGCCGACGATATTGTTTTTGGGCGAAGCAATTCGAAGCAGCAAAACGGGGCAGTCGGACTACTCACCAACGACGCCCTGACCCGGGGCAGACTGTACCATCAGGCTGTTTTACTGGCCTGCATCCCGTTTATCAATCCGGAGTTATATTCCGGCAATGAATAATCAGTTTTCTCATTTACCTGATACGTTCCAAGATCGTTTGAACCGAAATGCGGTCTTCTTCCATCAAAATGGCTTGAATCCGTTTTTCGACCAAAGCCGGACGGGCTTTCGATCCCAGTTCGCCGGTAATTACTTTTGTTACACCACGCCCTGCCAGCCATTCGACAACCTGCGGCGCAGCATTGTGCTCTTCTTCCTGAAACGGGTTCTCGACAAACTCAATGATCCCGTTTTCAAACAACGCAAACCAGGCACATTTGGCAAAACGCAGGTCCATCAGGCTATATGGCTTATTTCCGGTTGATGTTATTGCTATCATAAATGTGTTTCAAATTTCTATTTAAATTTCCGAGCCTGTTTAACCACAAAAACACAACGTAACTGCAACGTTTCACAACGGTTTCTAGTGCCCCCGAATTTACAGCAGGCTTCAGTCACATCGACATCATTGATCAATAATAAATAATCAACGGCTGGTCCCGCTACTTTTTTGTAGTTCTTCCCAGTACTCGACAGCCCGACGGGTATGCGGGATTACAATGGTTCCGCCTACTACGTTGGCAACCGAAAATACTTCAAAAATCTCTTCGGTGGTAACTCCTTGTTCAAAACATTTTTCCAGGTGGTATTTCACACAGTCGTCGCAACGCAAGACCATCGACGATACCAGCCCAAGCATTTCTTTGGTTTTTGTGCTCAACGCTCCTTCCTGATAAGTCAGGGTATCGACGCTGTAAATACGTTTCATCACTTTGTTGTCGGCAGCCAGGATCTTTTCGTTCATCCTGGCCCGGTATTCCCGAAAGTCGTTTATCAATTTGCTCATCCTGTTATTTTTAAGTTTCTAAGAAACAATGCACCTGAATTCCTAAGCTTTCAAAGCAGATGGCAAGAAGTGTCAAGTCGCAACGCATTGTCAAGTATTCTATTCTTCCCCAAATTCCATCAGTTTCTGTTTACCCCCCCAGAGAGCGCACAGAGAACAAGCAGAGTTTTCCTGTACCCCGTAGCAATTTTCAGTCGCAGGTGTAGTTCCCCCATATTGCATTGTTCCAGTTTCCCATTTCTCACGGCTCAAATAACACGGCTCATTACTGATTCGCCACTGCTTTCCCGATTAAAGTGGTCTGGGTGCAACTGTGAACGTTCACCATAACGTAATCACCCTTCTGAAAGTTTTCTTTCGGAAAGACAACCACTTTATTTTGCGAGCTCCGTCCAAACAGTTCGTCCTTATTTTTCTTCGAAATCCCTTCGACCAGCACCTCGAAGGTTTTGCCTATGTCGCGCTGATTGCTTTCAAGCGACATGCGGTTTTGCAGGGCAATGATTTCGTTCAGGCGTTCCAGCTTGGTTTCTTCCGGAACATCATCATCCAGATGCTGATGGGCATAAGTTCCGGGGCGTTCCGAATATTTGAACATAAATGCCATATCGAATTGCGCCCATTCCATCAGCGAAAGGGTGTCGGCATGATCCTCCGGCGTTTCGCTACAAAATCCGGAGAACACATCGGTGCTGATGCCACAATCGGGTAGAATAGCGCGAATGGCACGGATGCGGTCCATATACCATTCGCGGTCGTACCGGCGGTTCATCAGTTTCAAGATGCGGCTGCTACCCGACTGCATCGGCAAATGAATGTGACGGCACAGGTTCGGGTATTGCGCCATGGTCTGCATCACTTTATCCGACATATCTTTCGGGTGCGAAGTCGTAAAGCGGATGCGCACCTGCGGATCGACCCGGGCAACCAGGGCCAGCAGATCCCAGAAACGAACCGGTTTGCGTTCGCCTTCAGGCAGCCATTTGTACGAATTCACGTTTTGCCCCAGCAGTGTCACTTCGCGGTACCCTTTTTCAGCCAGGTCTTTCACCTCGTTCAGAATGTCCTGCGGATCGCGGCTGCGCTCGCGGCCACGGGTATAAGGCACAATGCAATAGGTGCAGAAATTGTTGCAGCCACGGGTAATGCTCACAAATCCGGAAAGCGAATGATCGCCCATACGTACCGGCGTAATTTTGTCGTATGTTTCATCGAGCGACAGTTCCACGTTGATGGCGGCATCGCCGGCTTCGGCTTTGTCGATCAGGTACGGCAGATCGCGATAGGCATCGGGCCCGGCCACCAGATCGACGGCATCGTGAGCCAGAAACTCGTCGCCCACGCGCTCGGCCATGCAGCCCAGCACACCTACAACCAGCTTCTTGTTTTTCTTTTTCAGGCTCTTGAAATAATCGAGCCTGCTCCAGATTTTTTGTTCAGCGTTGTCGCGTACCGAGCAGGTATTCAAGAAAATGGCATCGGCTTCGCCTATTTCTTCAGTTGGTTCGTAATTTCGCTCCTGAAGGACGGCTGCCACCACTTCGCTATCAGCCACATTCATCTGGCAGCCATACGTTTCAATAAATAACTTTTTCTTTTCCAATGTTTCCGGATTTGTCTCTTTTTCAGATTTTTTCAAGGCTGCAAAGTTCATGTTTTTTTTGCAAAATGACAAAAAGGAAGCCAACCCGGTTGATTTATCCGGAACCGGTCTCAGGAGAGAAGGTTAAGCGATGTGCTGTTGGTTGGATGTTGAAACACTGATTCCGGACAGATACAGATTCACGCCTTCGTTTTATAAAAAATGATCAAACAACTCCCGGTGCAAGAACCGAACAGCCCAATAACTGTTAATTTACACAATCCTGATTTTTACGTTCGCTTTTTTTTACAAACCGAAAAACGTAATTTCAGCGGTCTTAATTAATATATGACGACAATGAAGAACGTGTTCAATTTCCTGTTTTCCTTTTCATTTATGGGTTTCCTGTTGCTGGTTCTCGCTTTTTCGATGGCAATGGCCACGTTTATTGAAAGCAGCTACAGCACTGCGGCAGCCCGAGGCGTGGTGTACAATGCCTGGTGGTTCGAACTGATTTTCGTGTTACTGGGAATTAACCTGACTGCCAATTTCATTCGTCGAAAAATGTACCTGCCACAACGACTGAGCATCGGACTTTTCCACCTCTCATTCATTGTCATCATTGTCGGGGCAGCCATTACGCGGTACATCGGTTTCGAAGGCATGATGCACATCCGCGAAGGACAAACAGTTAACACCATTCTTTCAACCGACGATTATTTTACGATCACTTCCGGGAAACAGACGATTGAGCATAAAGTATTGCTATCGGAACTGTGTTATGGGCAAATCGATGAAACGTTGACTATCAATGGTCGCCGGGTGACCATCCGCTCGGTCGGGTTTGTCGACAATGCACTCCGGACACCGGTTGATCATTCTTCCGGAGCGCCACTGATTGATTTTGTGATATCAGAAGGCCAGGGTATGGAAAGCTTTGCCTTCCGCCAAGGCGACCAAACCGAACTGAACAACGTGAAAGTAGGCTTCGATGTTCCCGATGCCAATATCCGTTTTTTCAACCGCGCCGACAGCCTGTTCGTGGTTTCCGACCGGCCTGTCGAAATCCGCTCGATGGGCGGCGGGGTCCCCGATTCGCTAAAAGCCGGTCAGCCTGCCCCCGTACAAACAATGCACCTGTATGCGTTCGACGGTTACCTGCTGCTGGTCAAAAAGTTCTACGAAAAAGCGGTCATGCGTGTCTCCCGCGACCCTTCGGGAAAATCGGGCGAAAGTGCAGTGGTCTTACAGGTTTCCGACGGGACAAACCAGCAAACCGTTAACGTGTTTGGCCGCCACGGCTTGCAGGGAAATCCCGTGACCATTGCTGTCGGCAGCACCCAACTGAGCTTCACTTATGGAGCCAAACCGATCATTTTGCCGTTTGCCTTTAAGCTGAACGATTTTCAACTCGAAAAGTACCCGGGCTCCGAAAGTCCGTCGTCGTTTGCCAGTGAACTGACGCTGATTGACCAGGAAAATCAGGTGAACCGCAATGTCCGTGTGTTTATGAACAACACGGTAAGTTACCACGGGTACAAATTTTTCCAGTCGTCATACGATCCAGACGAGCAGGGAACTGTACTTTCGGTAAATGCCGACAAAGTGGGCACAACCGTTACCTACATCGGCTATTTTTTGTTGTTCCTGGGCATTGTGTGGTCGCTCCTGAATAAAAATTCTTACTTCCACATGCTTATCCAGAGGCTAAAACAACAAACCCAAACAGCAGCGGTGGCCCTCCTGCTCCTGTTGATCGCAGCCGGAACCGTTTCGGCCAACGAAACTGATATCGCCGGAATCCCGAAAATGGACAAAGAACTGGTCAACGACTTTTCGCGCCTGTGGGTACATGGCCATGACGGGCGTATTGAGCCAGTCTCGACCCTGGCTTCCGAATTTCTCCGAAAAGTGAGTCGCCAGTCAAGCTTTGAAGGTAAATCGCCCGAAGAAGTCATGCTCAGTTTGTATCTATATCCGGAACTGTGGCGCAATGTCCCGTTGGTGAAGGTTTCCGGGGAAAGAGTAAAAGAGCTTTTGCAAACTACCGACAACCGGCTGCCGCTCACGCAGTTTTTCGACGATCAGGGCAACTACAAACTGGCTGCCGCCGTGAAAGAAGCTTACGGCAAAATGCCGGCATTCCGAAACCAGGCCGACAAAGACCTGATTAATGCCGACGAGCGGGTGAACGTGTGTTTTATGGTCATTCATGGCGATATGCTCCCCCTGTTCCCAACCGGCAACCGAAACGACGCATGGTTGTCGCCGGGCGCTACGCCAACCGGACTGCCCTCAGCCGACTCGCTATTTATCAACCGTGGGTTTGAATTACTGAAAGAAGCCGTTTCGGGGTCCGGAGAAATCAAACCACGCCAGATTATCGCTTCGATAGCCACTTTTCAGGAAAAGTTCGGAAAAGACCTATTGCCTTCAGAAAACAAAAAGAACGTTGAGATTTTCTACAATACACTAAATCCGTTTAAACGGGTTTTCCCGATTTATCTCAGTGTCGGGTTCGTACTTCTATTGGTTTTGTTTGTCAATATTTTCAGACAAAAAAATGCAGGAAAAATAACACACCGGATTTTCTTCGGGATAATTATTGCCGGATTCCTGTTACATACCGCCGGCTTGGGTTTGCGCTGGTACATTGCCGGACATGCCCCGTGGAGTAACGGGTATGAATCGATCGTATACGTTGCTTGGGCCGCCATGCTGGCCGGAATCATCTTTGGACGCAAATACCCGATGGTGCTCGGAACAGCCGCCATGCTCGCGGGAATTACCTTGTTTGTGGCTCATCTGAACTGGATGAACCCGGAAGTGACCAACCTGGTCCCGGTCTTAAAATCATACTGGCTGCTGATTCACGTAGCCATCATCACGGCCAGCTACGGGTTCATTGCGCTGAGTGCATTCATGGGCCTGCTTGTCCTGGTTTTGTACTGCATCAGCAACGAGCAAAACAAAGTTTCGGTTCTCCGGATCGTTGAGCAATTAACCACCATCAACGAAATGTCGGTAACCATTGGCTTATACATGCTGACCATTGGCACCTTCCTGGGCGGCATCTGGGCCAACGAAAGCTGGGGACGCTATTGGGGCTGGGACCCGAAAGAAACCTGGGCGCTGATTTCGGTAGTCATTTACTCGTTTGTAGCCCACATGCGCCTCATCCCATCGCTGCGCGGAACGTACAATTTTAATGTGGCGGTAGTGCTGGGCTTTGCTGCCATCCTGATGACTTATTTCGGGGTAAATTATTACCTGAGCGGACTGCACTCGTATGGCCGAGGAACAGCCGGATCGGTTCACTGGGCTGTTTATGTAGCCGGGGTTATTATTGTCGGGGTACTGATTTTATCGGGAGTCAAACAAAAAAGCCTCGAAGAGAACACATAACAGTTGTTGGGGAAATCAGACTCCGCAAAATTGCACGATTATTGAACGAATGCCATATTGGAAAGAAACAGACCGACAGGCGCTCGTGATACCCCCTTTATTCCAATATCCCATTCAGCATGCTTTTCTACCGGTTTTTACTCATTATGGATTTTATGCAATCCGTCCCGAAGCCTGATTTTGTGCTCAATTTCATTTTGTGGAAATTGTATATTTGCTGAGAAACTTTTTAAAATTAATTCATCGAAAAATTTTAATCTCAACTTTTCATTTTTCACTCACCCAAAGCCCGATAAACCAGTCCATTCCTCTTCTGGGTATAGAGAGGAACGGAGTCCGGCAGTTGGCGGACGGCAGGGGGTGAGTATTAGGAACAAATAAAATTTAAACAATTCCTGAGTTTGAAAAAATAAAGCTTAACTAATCCGAAATTGGTATGCAACCTGAAGTGAAACGGACGTTTGATATTTTAGAACGGTACCTGAGCCTTTTCCCGCGCGAAGATGCACTGGCCGGAAAACAGGGAGGGAAATGGTACACATACAGTACCGAAACTTATCTTGAAAAATCGCAGCAATTTGCCATTGGCGTTTTGGCGCTTGGACTCGAACCCGGCTCGATGGTTGCAACAATAACGGCCAACCGTCCCGAATGGAATTTTGTCGACATGGGATTAGCAATGGCCGGGATGGTCCACGTCCCGATTTATCCAACCATTGGCGATGAAGAATATCAATACATCCTGCAACATTCGGAGGCTAAACTAATTATCGCCGGAGATAAAAAGCTGTACGATAAAATGAGCAAACTGGCCTCTGAAATCGGACATATCTGTAAGGTTTACTGCTTCGAGGAGATTGAAGGCATCCCATGCTACGACGAAATTCTCGAACTTGGCGAAGAAAAATTCCGGGAGTTTGAAGAACGGCTTAACACGATAAAAGATGGCATTGACGAAAACGATGTCGTTACTCTGATTTATACCTCCGGAACAACCGGAACCCCCAAAGGCGTGATGCTGACCCACAAAAACCTGGTGTCGAACTTTGTGGCACATTCCCGCATGCACGATCTGGGCGCCCGACATAAAGTCATCAGTTTCCTTCCGCTTTGCCATGTGTACGAACGCAGCATGAATTACCACTTCCAGTATAAAGGTATGGGCATCTACTATGTCGGCAACCTGGGGCAGATCATGTCGGCCCTGAAAGAAGTGAAGCCCGACATGTTTAACACCGTTCCTCGGTTGCTCGAACGCATTTACGACGGACTGGTTTCGAAAGGAAAAGACTTGCCGCCCCTCAAACGCGTGATATATAACTGGGCAATGAACCGGAGCCGCTATTTCGATTTCAACAAAAAGAATTCAATTGTTTTTCGTGCGCTAAACGGATTTGCCGACCGGATGATTTACTCGAAATGGCGCGAAGCATTGGGGGGAAACGTGAAATATATTGTATCGGGGGGCGCCGCTCTGCAACCGCGCATTGCACGGGTTTTTGGTGTGGCCGGTGTATGGGTCCTCGAAGGCTATGGGTTGACGGAAACATCGCCAGTAATTGCCGTAAACAATCCGCTTGAACGAAAAATGAAAATCGGAACAGTTGGCCCAATCCTGAATGGAAATGAAGTAAAAATTGATGAGGACGGCGAAATCCTGACCCGCGGCCCGCACATCATGAAAGGCTATTACAAAGCCCCGGAACTAACCGCCGAAGTAATCGATGCTGATGGCTGGTTTCACACAGGCGACATTGGAATTCTGGATGAAGGCATTTACCTGAAAATCACCGACCGCAAAAAGGAAATGTTCAAGCTTTCAGGCGGGAAATACATTGCCCCACAGATGATCGAGAATAAACTGAAAGAATCGTTTTTTATTGAACAGGCAATGGTCATCGGTGAAAACGAGAAGTTTGCCAGCGCCCTGATATCGCCCAATTTTGAATACTTGCACGACTGGTGTTCGAAACAACACATCCAGTACCGCGACAACGCCGAGATGATCCAGAAAGCCGAAGTATTTTCACAATTTATGAAAGAAGTAACCGCCATCAACAAAACATTGGGGCAACACGAAGAGATTAAGCGCTTCCGATTGGTCTGCGAAGAATGGTCGCCTCAAAGCGGAGAGCTCTCACCAACACTCAAACTCAGGCGGAACTACGTGAAAGATAAATACAGAGACCTGATAGATGAAATTTATCTGGTTCCGAAAAATCATAACGGAGTTCGTTTGAAAATTCCAAAAGTAAATATTAGTTTTGACCTTAGCGAATTCAAAAAAAGATTGAAGTTCTAAGCTTCAATATTGTTCATATACCAAACCAAACTTATGAAAATGAAGAAGCCGGCCAATTGCCGGCTTCTCTGCTTTCAATACGCTTTACATGATTTCGATCTGACGCGTTGGCCCTTCTTTGAATTCTTCTTTCTTCGGAAGTTCGATGGTTAAAACTCCGTTTTTATGCGAAGCTTTAATCTTGCTGGTATCAACATCCTGTGGCAACGCGAATGAACGCTGGAACGATGAATACTTAAATTCACACCGAACCGTCTTACCTTTTTCTTTTTCTTCTTTGCTTTCCTTCTTTTCAGAAGAAACAGTCAGGTAGTCGTCCTTCAGATCAATCTTAAAGTCTTCTTTTTCAAGACCTGGAGCTGCAATCTCAATTTCAAATTTGTCTTTACGCTCAAAAATGTTGACGGCTGGCGTCGATTTCCAGGTTTCGTCTTCCCAAAAATTATTCAGCCAATTGTTGCTCAGGAATTCTTCGAATAACCCGGGCAAATTTCTGTTGCTTCTGAATACTGGTAACATTGTTTTATCCTCCTCTAACTTTTGTTTAACATGAACGGTTTAATTGTTTCTGATTTTGTTTTCACACACTCTATAGCAAGCTGTATACCAATATATTATACAAACAAACTCTCAGATAGTTTGACAGGATTCAAGTCAAAAATTCAGAATTCAGCACACCGGAAACGACAATTTTTCAGGCCCAACTTTGTTCTGAAAATAACGCTCTCCTGAAATTCAACCGTTTAATATATTTTTGAGAAAATAAACCTAATCCGATGGAAAGCCCTGCTTTTTTTCGTAACTTTATTATTGTCATTAAAAATTCATAGCCATGAGTGAACATAACGGATCCAAATTATTGCTGGCATTCCTGGCAGGCGCAGCCGCCGGAGTTGCCCTTGGCTATTTCCTGAACTCGGATAAAGCAGACGAACTGCTGAAAGATGCAAAGGAAACAGCGACCAAACTAAAAGCCGATTTAAAAGAAGAAATCGGGAAAGTAAAAGACATGGTTAGTCATAAAAAGGCAGAAAAAGCACCAGAAACAGAAACAACTGCATGAGATGAGTGACCAAACACCTTTTTTTCAGGAACTGAAAGAGATGCTACTCAAGTATCTCGATGCAAAAATCAGGCTGCTCAAACTCGAAGCATTTGAGAAAACAGCCAAAGTAACGGCTACACTTTTCTCGTCGATTGTAATTACGTTACTGGCTTTCTTTCTCCTGTTTTTTCTGAGTTTGAGCGGCGGTTTTTTATTCGGTAGCATTTTCGACAATAATGCCCTTGGGTTCCTGTTTATTGCGGGCATTTATGTATTATTCCTGATAATCATTATCATCGGGAAAAAGGGCTTACTTGAAAAACATATTATCGACCGCGTAATTAAGCAACTTGAAGAAAGCGACGACAACCATGAAGAATAATGCCATCAAGGTTCATAATCTGGAAACACTTCGGGCCGAGAAAATGCGCCTGAAAGCATTTTGCACATACCAGGGAAAGTTGCTGGAATATAAATGGGAATACCTCAAGGAAAATTACCCTCAACTAATCTCAAAAGAATTGTTACCGTTTGATGAAGAAAAAAACAATCTGGTCAGCCGTATTCTCGACACGATCAATGATTTTATTTTAAGTCTCTTTCCTGCCGGCATCCGCGAAAATAAAGTAATTGGAGCAGCATTACGCCTCATGCAGGTTTTTATTATCCGCGCGTTCGAGCAACCGAAGAAAGCTTCCTCCTGATTTTTTATAACTCCGGTTGGCCAAGCAGGGAGAAATAAACGAAGAGAAAACTGGAGTACATGGAAACACCGAACATTTCATTTCAAACCATTAACTGGGAAGAAATCCCGCGTACCAGACACGAGGGAGAAGAAGGCACCGCCTATTGGCGAACCGTGCAGTTCCCGGGCTTACGCATCCGCATGGTTGAATACAGCGAAGGCTATTTTGCCGACCATTGGTGCAAAAAAGGACACATTGTCCATTGCCTCGAAGGCGATTTTGTAAGTGAACTGGAAGATGGCGAAAAGTTTTACTTATCCGAGGGCATGACTTATGTTGTGTCAGACGAATTAAGCTCTCACCGTTCGCACACCCTGCACGGGGTAAAGCTACTGATTATCGATGGAGATTTTTTAAGGTACAATCCGGTGCAAAAATAAGAGAATTCAGATCCCAATCCTGAAAACATCCCTAATCAATAAAATTATGGCGCGCCTTGTCGAATAGCCGCTGCCATGCCTCAATGTTCTGTGGTTTTACCCAATTATACCCAATTCTTGTCCAATCCGGATCCTCCGGATGCAAGTGCAGCTTTTCAATGTATTGACGATTGGCCACAAAAAATTCGTCTCGGTATTGGAGCAGATAACCTCCGTTTTTACGAAAATAAATCAATGCTTTCCGATAATCTGAAAACCAGATAATTCCTGAATTGATAAGCTGAGGCGACAACAGACAATCTTCGGCTACAATCCGGTTCTTCATCTCATCCCAACCAGAAAATCCGTGTTCGAAGGCCAAAACAGAATATGCATGCTTCAGCTTTATTTCGCCGCTGTGGAGCAAAACCTCTTCCGGAGTTTTTCCGGAAAACAACGGCAATCGGGTAAACCGAAAAGCTGCTTTATGCGATTTGGAATAGTCGGTGCTCAATAAATTCTTATGTAAAATTTTTGCCTGGACTTTAAGTTCTTCGAGCCGGGTACGTTTGATGAATTGCATAGTAATTCCCTAAAAATGCCGGTATCCCACATTACGGCAGAATTAAACAAACCCTTATTATAGAATATTTAAGCAACCAAGAGTGAATTTATCTTTTGTGGGACAAGGCAGCTCTTTCTACCTCAACAGCGGCAAAGATAATAATCATTGGTATAGGATATTCAGGCGATAACCAATTAAATTGATGAAGTTTGTCCCAATTACTTTTGCATTAATCCAATCGACTTCAGCACCTTTTCGGTTATCCCGATCCGGCTTTCTTTGAATTTGGGAATATTGTTCCCGTCAGTTTCAACATTACAGACAAACAGCCAGGCTCTTCCTTTTTCTTCCAGATAACCAACAAACCAGCCAATGTTTCGCCCATCCTGCGTTGTCCATCCGGTTTTCCCGCGAAAAGTCCATTGATCGGTTTTATCCAAAACAATCATCTTTTTCACGATATCGATATTTCGCTGCTCGAATGGTAATTGATTGAAATAAAAATGATCCATAAAATCCATCTGCTCCCAGGGCGTAATTCTCGATTTTCCCCATAACCAAAAATGGTCAATCGATTCGGTGGTGATATCCATCCGCCCGTAATTGACTTCTTCAACCCACTGTTTCATTCGTTCAGGACCAATCCGGCGGGCAATCTCCTGGTAATAGGGAATCACCGAATAGCGCATGGCCGATTCGAGCGTATGCGCCCGGTTCCAGGAATCGGGCGTCCGGACGACACTGTCCCACGGGAGAGTGAAGTTTTCGTCCGGAGCAACCTGCGTTTCTAACGCAATCAGTGCATTCAGGATTTTAAACGTACTGGCCGGGAGAAACCCTTCTTCACAGCGATTCGGATTGTATAAATGATAGCTATCGGCTTTTACATCGTAAAGAATAAAACAGCCGTCAACGCCATATTCATCAAAAAAAGCTTTAAACTCCGGATGTATGGTTGGTTCCTTTTCGTTAACCGCCCGCGGGCCTGAACAGGCTGCCAGCACAAAAACAAACAAGATTAAAGCTACTTTTCGCATGATATCAGAAATGATTTTCGAATGGTGAAATTAGCAATTTATCTCAGGAACGGATAACCAGCGCACAAAGAAAAGGGCAACACAAAGCTGCCCTTCATCCCATATTTTGAAAAAACAGGTTACTGTGTCGCTTTTTCCAGACGTTTGATAATCGAAAAGATAAAGGCCGCAGAAACCAGACAGCATACGATAAAAATCGACCACAACTGCCACAATTCCAGTTTCCCCCAGAAAAAGCTGCCGACAAACAACAGCTTATTCCCGACGGCCGTGGCAAGCAACCAGCCGCCCTGCATCAATCCCTGGAACCGCTGTGGCGCTACTTTCGAAACGAAAGAAAGCCCCATCGGGCTCAGGAAGAGCTCGGCAACCGTTAATATCAGATAACTATTTATCAACCAGTACGGTGAAACCCGTGACGAGTCTGGAACAGCCTGCCCGCCCAGCGAATGAGGAGAAATCAGCCCCAGTGAAGCAACAAGCACAAGCATAAAACCTGCAGCTGCAATAATCATCCCGATCCCGATTTTTTTGGGTGTTGATGGTTCCTTGCCCGCTTTGTTCAGCATGGCAAAAATTCCCATAACCAAGGTGGTCAAGGCAACAATAAACAACGGGTTGAACGATTGGAAAACCTCCGGGGCAATTGCATTCGATTCCTGATTATTGCTCATGAAATAATACGAAAGGCCACCGCCAGCCAGGATCATCAGCGCCCCAATCAGGCGTGTTAAGATTTTCTTTTCTTTTCCCAGTACGACGAAAACACCGCCAATGGCTGTAATAACCGAAAGAATTGACCGCAAATCAAAGAAAAGGTAAGTAAACGGGCCAACTTCTTTTACGATGTAATCGCGGGCAAAGAATGTCAACGTCAACCCATTTTGATGGAAAGACATCCAGAAAAATATAACCACAAAAAACACCAGGATCAGCGACGACACTTTGGGTTTTTCTTCTTTGGTCGATGCCAGTGTAATCCAGGTCACAAATGCGGCAAACAAGCCGAAAGCCATGCCGGTTTTATAATCAAGTACCAAACTGATCAGGAACGTTACAATGGCAGCAGCCACCAACGAAGAAACAACAGCTTTTATCTGAACGCCGCTTTTTGTTCGGGCAACATCAGAGGCAGTTGCTTGTTGCACTTGTTTTTCTTTATTGGGAAGTAACCGTTGGAAAAACACGTAAACCAACATGGAAATAATCATGGCTCCGGCAGCAATTCCGAAAGCATAATTGTATCCGTGCGAAAAGACATCGATATAATTTTGGGCAAAGGCATTCAAATCGGTAACCGGCCCATGAAGGCTGGCTTTACCGGCTAACTCAGCAAACTGGGTTGTATCGGTCATCTGACCTTTCAGATATTGGTGGCAAAGTGCCGGCAAACTGCCATCGTGCAAATAACCATTGCTTCTCAACCACCAGTTACGGACACCTGTTGCGGCAAACGGAGCGAAGAAAGCCCCGACATTGATCCCCATGTAAAAAATCATGAAGGCCGAATCCCTCAGCTTGGAATATTTCGGATCGTCATATAGCTGACCGACAACAGCCTGCAGATTTCCTTTGAATAATCCGTTCCCAAATGCAATTACAAACAAACTGATCACCGTAATGGTAAGCGACAATTTGGGAATAGCCAGCATTGCATATCCTGAAAGCATGATCAGTATCCCGGCAAAAATAACCAGTTTATATTTCTTTGTGTAATCGGCAAGGATACCCCCAATCAGGGCCAACGCATAAATTCCGAAATAAAACCAACTGTAAATATCTCCGGCAGTCTCTTCTGTCAACCCGTAACGGGCCTGGAGAAAAAGCACCAGAATAGCCATCATGGTATAAAAACCGAACCGTTCGCCCATATTGGCAAAAAAAGCAACCAAGAGTCCCTTGGGATGTCCTTTCAGCATAATCGTTCTGTTTTAATATTAGTAATAATTGCAAGTCGTTAAATATAGACAACTTTTTCAGTTTCTCTGTTTGATAAAAATCAGCATCCCTGAAAATGTTTCTTTTTGTAAATTGTAACTCAAAATACAACGAAAACAATGAACCTGTTTACCTGCAAGCAAATAGCCGAAATTGACCGATTTACAATCGAACATGAGCCAATCGCCGATATCGATTTAATGGAACGGGCCTCACGTCAGGTTGCCAGCTGGATTATCAACCACATTCCCAACCAACATCCCGTTGTTGTTTTTGCAGGCCCCGGGAACAATGGCGGCGATGCGTTGGCAATTGCCCGCCTGTTGGCCGAAACCAATTATCATTGCCACGTTTTTCTAATAAATATGGGGCGCGAAATGTCCCCTTCGGCCCAAACCAACCTCGAACGGTTGCAAAACCAGCAACTTGTTTCTGTTGCCACCATTTCATCCGAGTCGGAAATTCCACCCATCTCGCCCCAAAGTGTTGTTCTTGACGGCTTGTTCGGTTCCGGACTGACCCGCCCGCTTTCGGGCCTCCCGGAAAAAATTGTGAGAACAATCAATCAGTCGGGGGCTACGGTAATTGCAATTGATATCCCCAGCGGTTTGTTTGGGGAAGATAACTCCGGAAATGATCTGAACAAAGTTGTTCGGGCTACTTACACATTGACTTTTCAATTCCCCAAACTCAGCTTTTTCTTTCCGGAACACGATGCCCTGTTAGGGCAATGGGAAGTCCTCCCCATCGGCTTGCATCCGGATGCTATTACATCTGTTGAATCGTCCTATAAACTCATCGATGAAGAGATGGCTTCCGGCCTGATAAATAAACGAAAAAAATTCAGCCACAAAGGGACTTATGGCCATGCACTGCTGATCGCAGGGAGCTATGGGAAAATGGGGGCCGCGGTGCTTGCCTCAAAAGCATGCCTTCGCGCCGGAACTGGCCTGCTGACAACGCATGTGCCGCACTGGGGCTATCAGATTATCCAGTGCAGCGTTCCGGAAGCAATGACCTCGATCGACCAATCGGACCTCATGTTTACCGAATTCCCGGAGCTGTCGGCCTTTTCTGCTGTTGGCGTTGGGCCAGGAATTGATAAAAAAGTAAATACCCGACGAGCCCTGCACAACCTGCTGGCTGCATCGCCTGAAAAGATGGTACTCGATGCAGATGCCCTGAATATTCTTTCAGAACAACAAGATTGGTATAAGTTGCTTCCTGAAAACTCCATTTTAACACCCCACCCCAAAGAGTTTGAGCGACTCGCCGGAGCAACAACAAATTCGTGGTCGCGCCTGCAAAAGCAGATGGAATTTTCGCAAACATGGAAGGTTATTGTCGTTTTAAAAGGAGCCCACACCTGTATTACCCTTCCGGATGGCCGCGTATTTTTTAATTCGACCGGGAACCCGGGCATGGCGACAGCCGGTAGCGGCGACGTCCTGACCGGAATTATCCTTGGATTGCTTTCCCAGCCTTACAGTCCGGAAGCAGCAGCGATCCTCGGAGTTTTTCTGCACGGTTTGGCCGGCGACATGGTTGCACGAACAAAAGGACAGGAAACATTAATTGCCAGCGACATTACTGAAAATCTGGGACAGGCCTTTTTGAAGCTGTACCGATAAGTAAAAAATAAGAGATTGAATATGGGATTTTAAACGCAAAAAGTCCTTAAACGCCTATTTCTTCAAAGGAAAGACCAGAAGCCAGGAGCATTCAGTCGCAGTTTCCCGTAACACGCGCAACAGTTCCCGGTCGCAATCGCAATCTTAACTATTCCATCCTTTCCAGGTATCATCAGTTCCTGTTTAAACTGCAAAGAGCGCAGAATACATGCAGAGCATTCCGAAACCCGTAACTTGCAACCCGAAACAAAGATCAGTCGTAGTTCCCAAAATCCATTGTCCCGATTTTCCATTTCTCACTGCTCGCAACCCAACTATCACAACTAATTTCACATTCCGCCCATCAATCTATCAATTGCAGTTTGCAACTTTTAACAAGCTGTTTTTCGTATTTGCCCCGACAATCGTTATTTTTGAGCACTAATCTAAAACAGAAAACAATGAAACTATCGGCATTCGTACTAACATTCATATTGCTGGCCGGCTCGCTGCTGGCATCACCCAAAGACGACAAAAAAGTAGTCCCCGGAGCTCCTGCAACTTCCGAAGGAATTATTTACAGTCTTCCCCGTACCGGAATCCGCGTAAAGGTAAAAGCAACCCGCGAAAAGTTTACCCACGGCCCGTATTATTTATACGCCCAGAAAATGTTAGGCATTAACGGGGCACAAGCTACCGATGGCGAACGCTGGAATATCGACCATATTTCCATCGAACTATTCAGCGAACCCGATCCGGACCAGGTTTATAAAACAGAAAGTAGTCCGGCCAAAATGATTTGCGAAACCACCAATGGCATCATTAGTGGAATAGGCCTCACACCCGAAGTTCAAACGCCACCAGTTGTGACTGGCACATTTCTGAAAAAAAATCCGGAATCGCCAATCGCGTTTACTGATTATTCCATATTTAGCTATTATACCGCGGCAGATTCAAGCCGGTCGGGAAAGATGATTACCAAATCTCCGGAAATGAAAGCAGCCGAAGCCGCCGAAACAATTTTTAAAATTCGGGATTCCCGTTTTCGCCTTTTGACCAATGCCGACGACGAACCACTCCCGGATGGGAAAGCCTTTGAAGTGATGGTTACCGAACTCGGTAAAATGGAAGCGAATTATTTGGCTCTATTCATCGGAAAATCGACCCAGGAAACCTACGAATATTGTTTCGATTATATTCCTTCTGGGAAACAAGGAAAAGGCGATGTTATTTTCCGGTTCTCCGAAGATCGCGGAGTGCTTCCCAAAACAGATTTATCGGGTCGCCCGGTTATGATCGACATTGCCAAGCTTGACGATCTGGCATCCAAACAAGCCAGCCTGGTCACTGCAACCAACCCGGCATCACCCGCAAGTGGTGTTTACTACAGGGTCCCCGGAGTCGGAGAAATCCGGATCTCTGATGGTGTGAATGTGTTGGCCACAAGTCGCGCGGCCATTGCACAATTTGGAGTGGTAGCCCCATTCCCGGAAAGCCTGCTCGACGGGAGTTACCAAATTGGCTTCAATCCTGAAACCGGAACAGTAAAAAGCATCATTGTAAAACCCGAATAAAAAAAGTCCCGAAAGAAAATTCTTTCGGGACTTTTTTATGGACCAGTAGAATATCATGGATCAAGGCGCCAATATTTTTTTATTTTAGGATTTTTAAAAACCCAGAAACAACACATTATAAACATTCATATACGTAACAATGCAAGAACTTAAAAAATCGCTTCGCGACTCGAAATCAGCACGATGGTTTGTGCTCATATTGGTATCTTTTACCATGCTTTGCATGTATTATTTAACCGACACTATGGCTCCGCTGCAGGAACGTCTTCAGGCTAATCTGTCCTGGACTGCGTCAGAGTACGGTTTTTTTACCAGCGGCTATGGTTGGTTTAATGTTTTTTTGCTGATGCTGGTTTTCTCCGGAATGATCCTCGACAAAATGGGCGTTCGCTTCACCGGTATTCTGGCAATCGGGATCATGCTGGTTGGCGCATTTATCAAATATTGGGCAATCTCCGGGCATGTTCACGGGACTTACGAGTTAACAATTTTCTCCTGGCAAGTGATTTCACCCACCACAACTTCGGCACTTGTCGCAGGCATTGGGTTTGCCATTTTTGGTGTTGGCTGCGAAATGTTTGGGATCTCGGCCAACAAAGCCGTTGTTCGCTGGTTCCGCGGAAAAGAAATGGCTCTGGCAATTGGATTGAATACCTCCACGGGGCGTATCGGGACGGCATTGGCCATGTTTACACCAATCCCGTTAGTAAAAATGACCGGCAATGTCAGCGCACCGGTATTACTGTCGCTATTACTACTTTGTTTGGGATTGCTTGTCTTCATCCTGTTTACATTCATGGACCGCAAGCTTGATAAAGAAGAAGCCGAATCCGGAGTTCCCGGAGGCGAAGATTTCAAATTCTCTGATATCATTTCAATTGGCAAAAACATTGCATTCTGGTATATCACCGCTCTTTGCGTTTTATTTTATTCGGCTGTGTTCCCCTTCATCAAATATGCAACAAATATGATCGTGCAGAAATTCGGTATTTCCGACTCACTTGCCGGTTATATTCCGGCTCTGTTGCCAGCCAGCGCCCTGCTCCTGACACCCGCATTCGGCAGCTTGTTCGATAAAAAAGGGAAAGGCGCTTCTATAATGATAGCAGGTTCTATCCTGCTGGTTTGCGTTCACATGTTGTTCTCCGTACCTTCTTTAAACAGCCTACCAATCGCAATCGGGTTGGTCATGTTACTGGGAATTGCGTTCTCGATGGTTCCTGCCGCAATGTGGCCATCTATTGCCAAAATTATTCCGGAAAACCAACTGGGAACAGCCTATGCAATGACATTCTGGGTTCAAAACTGGGGGCTCATGGGTGTTCCACTGCTCATCGGGATCGTTCTCGATAAATATTGCATCGTTGGCACCGTCAATAAATTAGTCGATGGTAAAGATCAGGTTGTTACCCAATACAATTATATGCTCCCCATGCTGATCTTTGCATGCTTTGGAATACTGGCCATTGTTTTTGCTTTTCTGCTGAAAAACGAAGACCGTAAAAAAGGTTATGGACTAGAAAAACCAAATATTACGCAATAAAAAGCAATTCTTCGTTTTCTGAAAAAACCTGCACACGTCACCATCGTGTGCAGGTTTTTTCTTTTTAACCCTTATTGATAACTATTTGCTGAAAATCAGAAATCCCGAGAAGTTAAAGTTGTATCTTTAACCATTCATTCAAAAACTTTCAATAAACCATATTGATTATGAACAACGAAATCGAAAAACTGTACCCGCAACCGCTGTGGGAAACTTTTTATAAATTAACCCAGATTCCCCGTCCGTCCCATCACGAAAAACTGGTTCAAGACTTTGTTTTCAACTTCGGAACAAGCCTTGGCCTTGAAACACTGAAAGACGAAGCCGGAAATATCATCATCCGGAAGCCGGCCACTCCGGGTATGGAACATTTGAAAGGTGTCATTCTGCAAGGACATCTCGATATGGTTCCGCAGAAAAACAGCGACAAAATCCACGATTTCGAAAAAGACCCGATCGTTGCGTTTATCGACGAGGAATGGGTAAAAGCCATCGGAACAACCTTGGGCGCCGATAACGGGATTGGGGTTTCGGCCGCATTAGCCATCCTGGCATCCAAAGACATTGAGCACGGCCCTCTCGAAGCGCTGTTTACAGCCACCGAAGAAACCGGGATGGACGGTGCAAACGGTCTGAAACCAGGTATCCTCCAAGGCGAAATTCTGATTAACCTGGACTCGGAAGACGAAGGCGAGTTATATGTAGGCTGTGCCGGCGGCGAAGACGTAACTGCCACATTCAGTTACAAACCAAAGAAAACACCTGCTGCTTGTGCCGGTGTTAAACTGAGCGTAACGGGGCTCAAAGGCGGTCACTCCGGAATGGATATTATTCTTGGCCGGGGAAATGCCAACAAAGTATTTTTCCGCATCCTGCATGAAGCTTACAATAAACTGGATGCCCGCTTAGCCTCAATTGACGGTGGAAGTTTGCGCAATGCTATTCCCCGTGAAGCCTTTGGCATGCTGGCCGTAAAAAAAACAAAACTCGACAAATTCAAACACTTGGTCGATAAACTGGCCGCTGTAATACAGGCCGAGCTATCGGCCACCGAACCAAACCTGAAAATCACAGTTGAAGAAGCTGATAAACCTTCGAAAGTTATAAACCGCAAGGTACAGGATAAACTAACCAAAGCCATTGTTGCCTGCCCAAACGGCGTTATTCGTATGAGCGACAGTATGCCCGGCCTGGTCGAGACATCCTCGAACCTGGCCATTGTGAAATCCGACAGCAAAGAAAGAACAATAAAAATTGCCTGCCTGATGCGTAGTTCGGTCGATTCGGCCAAAGAAGAACTGGGATCGCGCATGGAAGCTGTTTTCTCGCTGGCCGGAGCCAACGTTGCACTATCGGGGGGCTACCCGGGCTGGAAACCCAACATGGATTCGCCCATCCTGAAAACCATGCAAAAAGTTTATCAGGATAAATACGGAAAGGTTCCTGAAATAAAAGCAATCCACGCCGGACTGGAATGCGGCATCCTAGGTGGGAAATACCCGAACTGGGACATGATTTCATTCGGGCCAACCATCCGGTTCCCTCACTCTCCGGATGAAAAGGTCAACATCGAAACAGTTGGAAAATTCTGGGACTTTCTGCTCGAAACGCTCAAACATATTCCACAGAAATAGTCATGAGAGGTGAGCAGCGTGACCACAAATTATCAATTATCAGTGATCATCGATCATTGATAATTGATAATTGTATCCATTCCCAATCCGACATTCGAGCAACACAGGTCATCTTGATGCTTGCAACTTCCAGCTTGCTGTCTGATGGTTAAAATCAATGTCAATGAATGACCATTTGGTCTTCTGTCCGAATGTTTTTCCTTTTCCCATTTAAACTTTGTCATTCAGGCACTTTATCACTTCATCAGGTTGTATTTAAACACATCACTTCCGGGACAGTCTCTTTTTTTATTTTCACAGGCAACTTTTCACCCCTTTTTGCCATCATTAACAAAAAAAATAAATTCAATCACTATTATCCGACTAATCTAAAATTCTGAAGATATTGTCTTCTAATTTTCTGGTAGTCAGTTATTATTGTTTTTATTTCAGAAGTCACCCCCCCTTCAAAATGCAAGTTTTGTTTGCAAGGATGATGCGGTGAACTCCGTTTTTTTCAAGTATTCCCGTTTTGTACTACGAAGTAGTTCAAATACATCCAGTAAGCTAATCAGGTGTATCCGAACCAGTGATGCAACAACGGAAAATGCTTTTTTAGTTTGTGCCATTTTTTGAATGACTGTCAT
>JAJUGZ010000152.1 GCA_029265715.1 Bacteroidota bacterium | reverse complement strand
TGATGCTAAGAAAAAGCAGAAAGACCTCGGCCATAAAATCCTTTCGCCACTTGTTTAAAGTCTTATTGCTATCTAATACGCTATATATAAGCTGTTTATATAAATCATAACCCTTGAGAGTCATACTTGAAATGAATCTGGTAAATTCTCTTAAGATACTGATTCTCAGGGGTTTTACCAAAAAAAATCAAGTTATTTTATTGATTATCAATTATTTAACACAACTCTTAACGGAGTATTGTAATGACTGACTACCAGAAAATTAGAAGACAATATCTTCAGAATTTTAGATTAGTCGGATAATAGTGAAAAAGAATAAAAATGAACAAACAGATTAAGACCCATTTGTTGGGCAAACTACGGATTTATGTGAAGACAGGTGAAAAAATCAGATCAAGGGCTATCCGGAGTAAGTTATTTCCAACAACAATGTATAAGGGGATTATTGACCTGGCCAAGGAAGATGGTTTGATGAATGCCTCGGTTTATACAACCCAGATGGGATTTAGTAATTATGACCGGGTCAGTCAGTTTGCGCTCGAATCCGACAACCGGGAATTAACCGTTTGTATTGAGCTGATCGATAAGAAGGAAGCCCTTCAGCAGTTCTTTTTGAAACACAACGCTTTGTTTAAAGATAAGGTGGTTGTTTACAAGGAAGTTGAATATTGGGACGCCGAGTAAGAGTGGTTTTATGAGACAATACTCTTCTCCCCGGTTAACGTGCCGGACCGCATTTCGTTCACCGCCTTGCCGGGAGTTCCGAAATTGAAAAGATCAAGTTAAAATGAAGGTTCTGATTATTGAAGATAACAACGATATGGCATCGGGGATAAAATCGGGTCTTTCGGGGGAAGGATATGTTTGCGAAATGGCCCAATCAGTTGACATGGCGTTGGAAAAAATCCGCCTCTATGATTACGGATGCATTTTATTGGATATCTCACTGCCCGATGGTTCTGGTTTTACGATACTCGAAAAGTTAAGGCAACTCGGGAAGAATGATGGGGTAATTATCATCTCGGCAAAAGATTCGCTGGACGACAAACTGAAAGGACTGTCATTGGGGGGCCGACGATTATTTGACTAAGCCATTTCATTTGGCAGAACTGGCCATGCGGGTGCTCGCTGTAATACGTCGCCGAAATTTTAGAGGAAGTAACCGGATTGAATATGGTGGGCTGTCGATAGATATTGTGAGGGAAAGCGTTTTTTTTCAGGATAACCCTGTAAAACAATTGTCTCCGAAAGAGTTTGACCTGCTCATGTTGTTTATGTCGGCACCCAAAAGGGTCTTGACCAAAGGAGCCATTGCTGAACACCTGTTTGGCGACCACGCCGATTTATTTGATAATTTCGACTTGGTGTACGCGCATGTGAAAAACCTGAAAAAGAAACTCAAACAGACGGGTTGCCCTGATTACATTAAAACTGTTTACGGAATGGGCTATAAATTCGAAACCTCCTGATCGATGAAACTTTTACACAAAACCCTTTTCAATTACCTGCTTTTTTCTGTTTTCATTTTTCTGATCAGTACTGTGGTTTTCTATTTTCTGGTTCAAAACCTATGGGAAAACGACGTGGACGAATCGCTCATTTATCAGAAGGAAAAAATAATCGAAGGGTTAAAAGCCGGAACCTTTGAAGATACGGTTGTCGAAAATTTTACCCGAAATGCCCAAAAACTGGGGGTGGAGGTGTCGATAGTCCCGGTTACAGGATCTTCTCCCAATGCCGAATTCTTTCGTAACGAAACTTATCCCGACCCGGTACGAAACCATGCGGAACCTTTCCGCGAAATGGTTTCATTGATTCAGGTGAATGGGGAAAATTATAAAATAACGGTTCGCAAAGATCTGGTTGAAAGTGCCGATTTGATTCTGGAAATAATTATCGCTCAAGCCATTCTTTTTCTGATTTTGCTAATAGGCAGCCTGTTTTTCAATAATTCATTTTCGAAAAGAATCTGGCAGCCCTTCTATGAACTGGTTGTCCGTGTTAAATCTTTCCGGATCGACAAGCAGGAAGTTCTGGTCGCGCCTGAAACCCGGATTACCGAATTTGATGAACTCGGAGAGGCTATTGAGCGGTTAACCAGAGATGCTATCCGGACTTTTAGCACACAAAAGGAATTCACCGAGAATGCCGCGCACGAAACGCAGACCCCGCTGGCTGTCATTAAAACCCAGTTGGATTTGCTGGCGCAGGATGAAAACCTGACAGAACAGCAATCAGAAATAATTACCCGTATCGAAAAGAATGTGCGGATTTTATCAAAGTTGAACCGCAATTTGCTTCTGCTGGCGCGGATCGAAAACGAACAGGTTGATAAAACCGGACAAACTAACATCTCGGCGGTTGTTGATGAAATCTGTTCGGCTCTCGAAGAGGAAATAAAAATGAAAGGTCTGACTCTGTCGCTTTCTCTACTGCCGGATGTTCCGGTTATCTCAAACGAACATCTGGTGCATTCGCTGGTTGCCAACTTAATTACAAATGCTATCCGGTACAACATTCCCCGGGGTAGAATCGACATTCAGCTGAGTAATGATCGTTTTGAAATCACCAATACCGGTCAGGGACATTCACTGGATGAATCGCGCATTTTCGAGCGGTTCTACAATTCGAAGGGGGCAGATGGTTCGGGACTCGGGCTTGCCATTGCAAAAAAGATCTGCTTGACTCTTGGGTACGAACTTAATTATCGTTTTTCAATGCCCGATCATCATACTTTTACCGTAAAATTCACTTAACCCAATAAATCTCTTTTCCAAATTTTTTCAGAATTGAATCATATTCTTGTGTTGATATAAAAAACAATACAGGAATGAACAGGAAAATTGGAATGGCCGTGCTGGCAATCTTTTGGATTGTCCAAACTGGTTTTGCACAAAACACACTCGAATATTACCTGAATGCAGCCCGGGCAAACAACCCGGCTATTAAACAAAGCCTGTCGTTAAAGGAAAAAGCTGACCTTCAGAAAAAAATCATTAAATCGGAGTATCAGGGACCTAAAGTTTATGCTTCGGGTGATCTAAATTATTCTCCGCTTCTACCCAATAAAGACGACTCTAAAGCAATTGGCTACGATGTGGCCATCACCGACGGAGGACTGATTGCCGCCAATCTGAATGTTTTACAACCTGTTTTCAACCGGCAGGTTCGTGAAACATTGGTTAAACAAGCCCAAAGTACCGGAGAAGCCGGCGTCGTTCAGGCTTCGCTTTCCCTCCACCAATTGGAAAAAGAAGTTACCGACCAATACATTCTCGCCTGGCAAAATCTTTCTCAAATCGAATTTATATCGGCAATAAAAAACCAACTACAGAAACAAAAGGAAGTGGTTGAAACAATGGCTAAAAGCGGCCTGTACAAAACGTCCGACGTTTTGCTTATCGACATCGAAATCCGTAATCAGGAGGCCCTGCTGAATAACCTGCAATCAGCCTATCTCCAAAATCTATCGAACTTAAATTCGCAATGCGGGCTTGCCAACGAAACGTCGGTTAAACTTTTACGGCCAACCATTGGCCTCAGGGATTCAAACCCGATGTCAAAGTTTCTGGAAAAATTCAGGTCCGACAGCTTACAGGAAGTTTTGAACCTGGACGTCTCGAACCTTAAATACAAACCACAGTTCAATCTGTATGGAAACGCCGGGTTAAAAGCAATCGAGTTCGAGGGTATCCAGCGAAAGTTTGGCGCTGCCGTAGGGCTTGCCTTGTCGATCCCAATTTATGATGGCCATCAAAAAGAATATACCAGACAACAAAGCGAAATCAATCTTCAGGATATTGACAACTACAAACAGAACTTCCTTATTCAAAAGAATAACCGGCAGAATGCACTTGTTTCAGCGCTCGATTTCCTTGAAAAGAAGATGACTGTAATCCATTCGCAACTAACGGATTACGAAAAATTAATTGAGTTGTACCAAACCGAACTGAAAGCAGGCACCCTTGAAATAATAAATTACATGAACACCATCAGGCTATACACCACGCTGGAAAATGAATTATCCATGAACGAAACCAATAAATTTCTAATCATAAATGAAAGCAACTATTACAACTGGTAAAATCAGAATTATGCGTAATCTTCTGTTTTCGGGTATTGTCACTTTGCTACTTTTTGCACAATGCCGTCATACCACAGTAAACGAATCAGTTGTTACCCCGAAAGCCCAGGTTGAAGCAGTGCCGTTTTCAACCGACACCCTTTCAGAAGAAATCAGTTTTCAGGCGCAGTCGGGCTATCTGGTTAAAAATATTGTGCAGGCGCCAATTGACTGTTACATTCAAAAAACATTTGTGGCCCCCGGCGATAAAGTTCGTTCAGGACAATTGCTGTACGAGATAATCACCAAAGAAAAAAAGGCAACCGAAGGGTTGAACGATACTATTTACAAGGGTATGGGAACTATTGCCATTAAAGCAGCCCAGGATGGAATCGTGACTTCGATGCGCAGTCAGACCGGGGACTTTGTGCTGGCCGGTTCAGAAATGTGCTTGGTCAGTTCGGTTTCAAGCCTGATCTTCACCATGCAGGTTCCCGCGGAATACAGCCTGCTTGTTAAACCAGGAGGCCAATGCAACATCATTTTAGCCGATGGGAGCACAATATCCGGCACAATAAAAAATGAATTTGGCGAAATGAGCCTGAACGGACAAACCCGGCAATACTTGGTCAAACCATCCAATCGCTCGTTTATTCCTGAAAATATGGTGGCAACCGTAATAATAACCAGCAGGAAAAATATCAGCTCACAGGTATTGCCTCTAAGTTGCCTTTTATCAGACGAAATGATGCAAAATACCTGGGTAATGAAATTGGTGAACGATTCCACTGCCGTAAAGGTGACCGTAAAAACCGGATTGAAAAACAAGGATAAAGTTGAAATTCTGGAACCGGCTTTTGCACCGGGTGACCTCATCCTTTCGGCCGGCAACTACGGATTGACTGATACGGCATTGGTTCACGTGGAAAAACGATAACTATGGATAGCAAAAATTTCTTCAGGCAATTTCAAAAGCCCTTACTCTTCCTGATGGGTGTTATCCTGGTTTGGGGCATTTATTCTTACAGACAGATGTACACCTCGCTGTTCCCGGAGGTTACTTTTCCGAAAATCACCCTGATTGCCGACAATGGGCAACAAACGGTTGACCGTATGATGGTGACAGTGACCAAACCGCTCGAAAGTGCCCTGAAACGGGTAAAAGGAGTAACGGTGGTACGAAGTTCCACAAGCCGCGGATCGTGCGTCATTTCAGCTTACTTTAACTAGGATGTAGATATTTACAACACTAAAACACAGGTTGAATCGCGCATCAACGAAATAAAAAACTTTTTGCCCGCCAATACCACCATTCAGGTGGAAGCCATGAACCAGTCTATTTTCCCGGTTTACGGACTCACCCTTGAAAGCAACACAGCCAACCTGGTTGATCTTCGGAAAGCAGGTATGTTTATCGTCAGACCGGGTTATTCGCAGGTTGATGGAATTTCCAATGTAGTCGTCCGGGGTGGAAAAACCAAAGAATACGTTGTCACTCCCGACATTGTAAAGATGACTGCCTTGAAAATTGCCCCGCAAGACATTAAAGAGGCCATTGCCGACAACAACTTTGTGGAATCGAACGGACAAATGGACAATTACCGCAGGTTATACCTTACCCTGACCGATACCCGTGTTGAAAACGGCGACCAACTGGGCGACATCATCATTAAATACCGCGACGACCGGGTAGTAAAACTTAAAGACATTGCTGAAATCAGCCTTGACGAAGAGCTTGAGTTTACAAAAATCAATGCCAATGGTCACGAAGCTGTACTGATTGATTTGGTAAAGCAGGAAGGGGTGAACCTGATTGATTTTGCCAAAAACGTTACCGCTAAAACCAGTGAAATACAAAAGTTACTTCCGGCAGGGATGACACTAAAACCCTATTACAACCAGGCGGCATTCGTAAATGATTCAATCGAAAGTGTTATTCGCAGCATCGTGGAAGGATTGCTACTGGCTGTTTTTGTGACATTCATCTCGTTAAAATCATTTAAAGCCGGAATCAAGCTTGTTCTCATCATCCCGGTGATCTTTGCTGCCTCGGTTGGCGTATTGTACCTTTTGGGAATAACACTGAACGTGATGTCGCTGGGCGCCATTGCCGCCTCAATCGGGCTGGTGATCGACGATGCCATTGTCATCATCGAGCAAATATACCGCGGTCACGAAGAAGCGCCCGAGCATAGCAAATACCAGGTTGTTAAAGACAATATCCGGTTTTTGTTCCCGTCCATGTTGGGCTCATCGTTGAGCACCATCGGCATATTCCTCCCATTTGCATTGATGTCGGGCGTTGCCGGTTCATTCTTTAAAGAACTGGCTTTGACGATGGAAATCACCTTAACTTGCTCATTTTTTATTACCTGGATAGGAATTCCGACGCTCCATTTGGTTACCGGTGATAAAAAGTTTTCCCCAAAGGAAAAGAAAATTCTGGTTCATCCTACTAATGCGTACCTGGCATTATGAAGGTCCAATATTTTTAGGTTGAAATATTCTATATCACGGTACCCGTACGCTTTTCTTTTCAGGACTTTTATTTTGTTATTCATGCCCTCCAGTGGTCCTGTCGATA